>JANQIO010000104.1 GCA_028282105.1 Halieaceae bacterium
TCCTGGCCGGTGATCATCTCGGTCACCGGATGCTCCACCTGCAGGCGAGTATTCATTTCCATGAAGTAGAAGGCGCCGTCCACGTCCAGCAGGAACTCCACGGTGCCGGCGCCCCGGTAGTCGATGGCCTGGGCGGCGCGCACCGCGGCCTCGCCCATGGCGCGACGCGTGTCGTCACTCAAACCTGGCGCCGGCGCTTCCTCGATGACCTTCTGGTGACGGCGCTGGATGGAGCAGTCGCGCTCGGCCAGGTACACGCCGTTGCCATGGCTGTCGCAGAACACCTGGATTTCCACGTGACGCGGCCGGGTCAGGAACTTCTCCACCAGCATCTTGCTGTTTCCAAAACTGCTCTCGGCTTCGCGGCGAGCGGCGTCCAATTCCTCGTTGAACTGGCCGGCTTCATCGACCCGGCGCATACCTTTGCCGCCACCGCCGGCGACCGCCTTGAGCAGCACCGGGAAGCCTATCTTCTCAGCAGCCTGCAGCAGCAGGGCCGGGTCCTGTTCCTCACCGTGGTAGCCAGGCAACAGGGGCACGCCGGCGTCTTCCATGATGCGCTTGGCGGCTGATTTGGAGCCCATGGCCTCGATGGCGGGTGTCGGTGGGCCGATAAACACGATGCCGGCCTCGTCGCAGGTGCGACAGAAGTCGGCGTTCTCCGACAGGAAGCCATAGCCGGGATGAATGGCCTGAGCGCCGGTCTGCCTGGCGGCGTCAATTACGCGCTCTATGCGCAGGTAGGATTCCCGCGCCGGCGCCGCGCCGATGGCGACGGCTTCGTCAGCCATGGCCACGTGCAGGCTGCCGGCGTCGGCTTCGGAGTACACCGCCACGGTGGCGATACCCATGCGACGGGCGGTGCGAATCACCCGACAGGCGATCTCACCGCGGTTGGCTACCAGTATCTTGCTAAACAAGGGTCGTTCTCCTCGCGCAGGTCAGGCTTACATGCGGAACACGCCGAAGCGTGTCTCACCGATGGGCTGGTTGAGACAGGCGGACAGCGCCAGACCGAGTACCATGCGGGTGTCGGCCGGGTCGATCACGCCGTCATCCCACAGCCGCGCTGAGGCGTAGTAGGGGTGCCCCTGGGCTTCGTAACTGTCGATGATGGGCTGCTTGAAGGCCTGTTCCTCGGCCTCGGGCCAATCCTCACCGTTGGCCTCCTTCTGATCGCGCTTGACCTGGGCCAGCACGCCGGCAGCCTGTTCACCGCCCATCACCGAGATGCGGGCATTGGGCCACATGAACAGGAAGCGCGGGTCGTAGGCGCGACCGCACATCCCGTAGTTTCCGGCGCCGAAAGAGCCGCCAATCAGTACCGTCAGCTTGGGTACATCGGCACAGGCCACTGCATTCACCATCTTGGCGCCGTGCTTGGCGATGCCGCCGGACTCGTACTGCTTGCCCACCATGAAGCCGGTAATGTTCTGCAGGAACAGCAGCGGAATCTTGCGCTGGGCGCAGAGCTCGATAAAGTGCGCGCCTTTCTGTGCCGACTCGCCGAACAGGATGCCGTTGTTGGCGACAATGCCGATGGGATAACCGTGCAGGCGGGCGAAGCCGCACACCAGGGTAGTGCCATACAGGGCCTTGAACTCGTCGAACTCGCTGGCGTCCACCAGGCGCGCGATGACCTCGCGAATGTCATAGGGTTGGCGACTGTCACTGGGGATAATCCCGTAAATGTCCTCGGCGGGGTACAGGGGCTCGCGAATCTCGCAGATATCCAGGTCTACCTGCTTGACCCGGTTGAGTCGCGCCACCGATTGCCGCGCCAGGTGCAGGGCGTGCTGGTCATTGTTGGCATAGTGGTCGGTGACGCCGGAAGTCCGGCAGTGCACGTCAGCGCCGCCCAGTTCTTCGGCGCTGACGATTTCGCCGGTGGCGGCTTTCACCAGCGGCGGGCCGCCCAGGAAGATGGTGCCCTGCTCCCGCACGATGATGGACTCATCGGCCATGGCGGGCAGATAGGCGCCGCCGGCAGTACAGGACCCCAGCACCGCGGCAATCTGGGGGATGCCGCGGGCCGACATGCGCGCCTGGTTATAGAAGGCGCGGCCGAAGTGCTCGCGGTCCGGGAACACCTCGTCCTGCAGCGGCAGGTAGGCGCCGCCGGAGTCCACCAGGTAGATGCAGGGCAGGTTGTTCTCGGCGGCAATGCGCTGGGCGCGGTCCTGCTTCTTGACCGTCAGCGGGTAGTAGGTACCGCCTTTAACGGTGGCGTCATTGACGAACACCATGCACTCCTGGCCTGACACCCGTCCGATGCCGGTGATGATGCCCGCCGCCGGCACGTCGTCATCGTAAACCTTGTGAGCCGCCAGCTGTGACAGCTCCAGGAACGGCGAGCCTGAATCCAGCAGGGCATCGAGCCGTTCCCTCGGCAGCAGTTTGCCGCGGGCCTTGTGGCGCGCCTGGTACTTCTCGCCGCCGCCCTGTTTGATGGTCTCCACCAGCTGGCGCAGGTCGTCGACCTGGGCCTGCATATGGGTGTGATTCTCGGCAAAGGCCGCGTCGCGGGTGTTGATCTTGCTGTTAATGACAGGCATGGCGTCAGGCGGTTTCCTTGAACAACTCGCGGCCAATCAGCATGCGACGGACCTCCGAGGTGCCGGCGCCGATCTCGTAGAGCTTGGCGTCGCGCAGCAGTCGACCGGTGGCGTACTCGTTGATATAGCCGTTGCCGCCCAGCGCCTGGATGGCCTGCAGGGCGACCTGGGTGGCCTTCTCGGCGGTGAAGAGAATGACTGCGGCGGCATCTTTGCGGCTGTCCTCGCCGCGATCCAGTGCGGCACCGACCGCATAAAGATAGGCCCGGCAGGCATTCATCTCGGCGTACATGTCGGCCACCTTGCCCTGCATTAGCTGGAACTCGCCGATGCTTTGGCCGAACTGCTTGCGGTCGTGGATGTAGGGAATCACGATGTCCAGGGCCGCCTGCATGATACCCACCGGGCCGCCGGACAGCACCGTGCGCTCGTAGTCGAGGCCGGACATCAGCACGTTCACACCCTTGCCCTCGGCGCCCAGGATGTTCTCTTCCGGCACCTCGCAGTCCTCGAACACCAGCTCGCAGGTGTTGGAGCCGCGCATGCCCAGCTTGTCGAGTTTCTGGGCCTGGGAAAACCCCGGGAAACCGCGCTCGACGATAAACGCGGTGATGCCGCGCGGGCCGCCGTTGGGGTCGGTCTTGGCATAGATGACATAGGTGTTGGCGTCAGGGCCGTTGGTGATCCACATCTTGTTGCCGTTGAGAATATAGCGGTCGCCTTTTTTCTCGGCCTTGAGCTTCATGCTCACCACGTCTGAACCGGCCCCGGGCTCAGACATGGCCAGCGCGCCGACGTGTTCGCCACTGCACAGCTTGGGCAGGTATTTGTGCTTCTGCTCCTCAGTCCCGTTCTTGCGAATCTGGTTCACACACAGGTTGGAGTGGGCGCCGTAGGACAGCCCTACCGAGGCCGAGGCCCGAGATACCTCTTCCATGGCAACACAGTGCGCCAGGTAGCCCATACCGCTGCCGCCATACTCTTCCTCCACGGTAATGCCCAGCAGCCCCAGATCGCCAAACTTTTTCCACATATCCGCCGGGAACTCGTTGTCGATGTCGATCTGCTCGGCCCGCGGTGCCAGCTCGGCCTTGCACATCTGGTAGACAGCATCGCGCAGCATATCGGTCTCTTCGCCAAGGCCGAAGTTGAGGGTGGGATAGGGCGTGTTCATGGCGTGGCTTCCTCTTGCATAGTGTGCAGCGCTGCCTCACAGCGGGCCTGGACCTCGTCCAGTTCCTGCAGCATTTCTTCCAGGTCTGCGAGCTGGGTGGTGATAATGGCGCGGCGCTCTTCAATCTTGCCCAACAGCGAGTGTAGCTGCTCGGCGTTGTTCTGCCCGGGCGCGTACATGTCGATGATGTCGCGGCTTTCTTCCAGGCTCAGGCCGCAGCGCTTGCCGCGCAGGATCAGCGCCAGGCGCACCCAGTCAGCGTGACTGAACAGGCGCTTCTGGCCCTGCCTGGCGGGCGCCAGCAGACCCTTCTCTTCATAGAAGCGGATGGTGCGTGGGGTGATATCGAACTCGCTGGCGAGATCGGAAATGCTGTAGGTGCGCTCTGGCATAGGGTGCTCCGCAGGTTGTGCGCCGGACTATAGTTTACGTTAACGTAAACGTCAATTGGGGGCTGGCAGCCTACCGGGCCCGCTGCTGCGCGGCCAGGCTAGTCTTCGATGGAAGCGGTTTCGATGAAGGCCGGCGTCTGCGGAACGCTCTGGAAAGACGGGTTCAGCACAAAGGTGGGAATGGCGGCGATGGTGTCGACAACATCCAGGCCACTGACCACCCGGGCAAACACGGTGTAGCCATCAGGTGCGTCGGGAGAGCCGAAGTCCAGGAAGTCGTTGTTGACCTGATTGATATAGAACTGCGATGAGGCGCTATTCGGATCGCTGGTGCGTGCCATCGCGACCGTGCCGCGGCTGTTGGATATGCTCCAACGAGACTCGTTGCGGATGGGGTCGCCAATCTCATCGTCTTCTTTGAGGAACAGGCTGTTGCTGTCGGCGACATACTCGACCAGTCCGGCCTGGATAACGAAGTTGTTGATCACCCGGTGGTAAAACACGTCGCTATAGAAGCCCGATTCAACGTACTGCAGGAAATTGTCCACGGTGACCGGCGTTTCCCAGTTCAGGGTTTCCATGGTGATCGAACCCAGATTGGTCGTGAACACGACACGCCGGCTGCCCAGCACTCCCTGGGCCAGGGTGTCCAGGTTGCCGGCCGGCTGGCCGGCACGGATGGCTGTGGCAAGCGCCTCGGTGTCGGCGATATCGCCCAGGTAGCGGGCTCCATGCACGCGCGGATTCCAGCCCACCACGTCGTCGTAGTCCACGTCGTCATCGCCGTCGATATCCATCACCAGCAGCCGTGAGGCGGCATCAAGTTGTTCGACGATCTGCGTGTCTGAAAGCTGGGCCAGGCGACCCGCCGCCTGGCGGTAGACGGCTTCGGTGAGCACCGAAATCTGCAGGTTGCCTTCTATCAGGCGTTCGCCGGACACGATGGCATGCCAGCTACCCTGTACCGGCTCGGGTTCGCCGGGGTCGATAGCAGTAGCCTGTGAAAAATAGTCCTCGCCGCCGGTGGCGGTCAGCAGGTAGAGCCCGGCGGGGTCGATGCCCGCGGTGTCAAAGGCGGCGCTGCTGCCCAGGAATAGCAGTTGTACCAGCCGCGCATAGCTCGCCCAGGTGTCCTCTCCCAGAATGCTGATCCAGTCTTCCTCTGTTCGAGTGACCACATCTTCGCCGATGATATTACCCGGCGCCCGCAGTGGCGCGACTGTCACTACGGTGGCGCCCGTGGTGCCGGTGAGACTGGTCTGGAAGCAGCCCGCCAGCAGCAGGCACAGGCTGCCCGCCAGGAGGGTTTTGGATGCGGTTTTCTTGAACACTGCGGGTCTCGTAGCAAGCGTGAGGTAACTCGGGGAAGCGTACCTTAGCAGGAGTCCGCGGCGCTGTCTGCGATGAATTGCAGACTGTGACCGGTGTTTTGACAAGCGGTTGTCCGATGCCCGATTATCCAGCGTCAACCTCCGTTTGCAGACTATGACTGTCAGCGAAACCCTCAAACGCGACCGCATCGAGTCCGGCCTGACGCCCCAGGCCCGCGCCCTGCTGCTGGAACTCGGGTTGCACGACAGCATCGACTCAACCAACGCCGAGGCGCTGCGGCGGATCGAGCGTGGCACCGCGGGCTCCGGCCTGGTGGTTTCCGCAGATCAGCAGACCGCCGGGCGCGGTCGCCGCGGCCGAGGCTGGGTAAGCCCGCATGCCGCCAGTATCTACCTGTCTGCGGTCTGGGAATTCCAGGGCGGCGTGGAAGTCATGGACGGTTTGAGCCTGGCGGTCGGGGTGGCGGCGGCAGATGCCCTGGCAGCGAGTGGCTTGCCAGCCGTCGCCCTCAAGTGGCCGAATGACCTGCTGCACGGCGGTGCCAAGTTGGGCGGCATCCTGGTGGAAACCAGCGGGCATGTCGCCGGCCCCACCAGTGCTGT
>JANQIO010000123.1 GCA_028282105.1 Halieaceae bacterium
GTTTGGGCGGATCCATATTGATAAGTTGCAGCTGCATGAACGGCAGCGTTTCCTCATCGTGCTCGTGCAGGAAACAGGTTTCCACCTCCGAGGAAAAGATCTGGGGGTTTTTGGAAACGTAGTCCAGATCGGCGTGCCGGGTCACTGCCCAGAAGCCGCGCCCCTGGGCCGGGTCCTCGTGCCAGTAGACCGGTTCTTCCCGGCGCAGGTAACTAAAAGTCTCCCGGGGCATGCCGCCCGCATAAGCATCGGGATCCGTCAGGTCAACATGGGGGCACTGAGACATGGTGTAACTCCTCTACAGCGTTACCGGATTATCGCGAAACTATAGCCTATTAGTTAGTAGTTCGAACAGCAAAAAGAAAGCGGGCCAGGCCCGCTTTCCTCGATGTTTTAACCCGCCTCGTCGACGCAAGAGATGGGATAGCTATCGACGTCGCCATTCACATCAATAGTGATCTCTATGAGGCCGTCCAGATTCGCAGTGTTATCTGTCTGGTTCCGTATCGTGAAAGTAGTCTGGAATGCCCCGGTGTTAGGGTCACTGGGCATCGTATTGCTGACGGTGCCCAAGATTTCACAACCTTCTGCAGTAACACTTACGGTGGAGCCAGCCGGCGGAGGGTTATTAAAAAAGTCGGCGAACGTGGCCGTGAAAGTCCGAGGCAACCCACCAGATGCCATGATGATCCCGCCTCCAACAGGTAGCCCGTCTTCATAGAGAACAAAGTTCTGTACTTCTCCTGACATCATAATCGTTGACTGCTGGCGCACATGCAGCAGTTCCCGAGTGCACTGGCCTGCGGCAGCAAGGTCTTGCGGGCACAAGGAGCCGTTGTAGATACCGTTGCCAGCGTCGTAGACGCCATTCTCATTAAAGTCGAAGAAAATCTCCTCCAGACCCTCGGCACACAATCGGCCAACCGAGGTACTTGCGTCCGGCGTGCATAGAGGTGGTGTATTGTCGAACTGGCCGTTTTCGTTCTTGTCCAACCAGGCTTCCGGCAGGTCATCGAAAGGCTCGCCGACGTCGTAGAGGCCGTTGCCGTTAGTATCGATAAAGCTCTCTTCACCAACGGCAATCACCACTAACGCGCTCTGACGACCGACAATCGGACCAAGCGAACTGGGACAAGGCAGACCGGTCAAGCCGCCGTTGTCGATGCAGGGCTGGTTCTCGATCGTGGCAACAAAACCACCTGGTTCGAAGTCGTTGTAAATCAGTGGCAAACGCGGCTCCTGGCTGCGCCAGACGACGCTGCAGACGCCGTCGGTGAGTTCGCAACTATCGCCTATGGCGCCGTACTCGGTGGTGAAGAACGCGACGGTGCCATCCGGAACCGGGTTGTTGAATTTGTCCGCCATGCGAATCGTCACATCGGTCACGACGCCGTCGATGTTGCCGCCACCAGGGTTAGCAGCCTCCCGAGACAGTGACACGGAGTTTTGGTCAGGCAGGCCTGTGCTCACGATCAGACGATCAGACACCGTGCTGAGTTGTGTACCCTCCACATCGATAGTGGCCGTCACACGGACCGACGTCGACACATTGCCGGCCTGGACAATAGCACGGGCAATGCCTTCCTCGTTGGTGGTCGCCGTTGCATTGGTTAGCGCCAGTCCACCGACCGTAGTCGACAGGGAGAACGTGACGTCGGTACCCGCGGAAGGCGCCCCGGTAGCATCCAGTACCTGGAAAGACACCTGTGAGGTCTCTGAACGGCCAGCGCCACCGGTGCCCTGCAGCGCTATTGTCTGCGGTACCGCGTCTAGAAACGCTACAGAGTTCACATCCGCGGCAGCCAGGGTCAGCACCACGGTGGCTGTTTGCGTATTGCCCTGGACGATAGCCGCAGTGACCGTATCATCGCCGATGCAACCCGCTGCAGTATAGGTCGCTGTGGCAATACCGTTAATGGTGTTAACTTCACCGGCCAGTTCTGCCAGCGGCGGGTTGAGGCTGGCACAACCGCTGCCGAACTGCACCGGCACCACGTTGGTCACCGGACTGCCATCCGCGTCTACCACGGCCACCGAAAGCGGCGTAGAACCGGCTGCCGGCAGCGTAGTCGCGCCCGCGTCTATTTCACCTTCAATGAAGCTGCCGCCATCTATACGCCCGATGCGCAGGTTGGCCTGTCCGATCTGGTAATTCACCGCGCTGCTTACGCCCCCAAGGGTGGCGGTGACACTGCCCGCACCGAGGGTGCCATCGGAGCCGATGGTAAATGTGGCGATGCCGTTGAGGTCAGTCAGGGCGGTGCCAGCGCTGGGCGCCAGCACACCGAGGGTGACAGTGGCAGACACAATCTCGTTGGCCACAGGAGCACCGAACGCGTCAGTCGCTGTCACCGTGAGGGTGCCGGGGCTGATATCCGTAATGTTCTCCGTGGGATTCCCCGCAGTGTCCGTCAATTCCAGCGACAGAACGTTGTTGCCCTGGGAGACAGACTCGATTTCAAAATTGGTCGAGGCGGTGACCTCGTTGACAGTGGCGGAAACAGTACCAGCGCCCGACTGGTCATTGGCTTCCAGCACGAAGGAGGCGACGCCATTTTCATCGGTCAAACCGGAGGCCGGAGAAATGCTGCCGTTGGTGGTGGCTACGGTAACAATGAGGCCGGCGCCACTGGCAGAGGTCACCGTGATAATGCCCGGGTCGGCGTTACTGATGGTGGTAGTGGCGTTGCCGTCAGTATCGGTAAGCGTGATCGTGACTGCGGTTGCACCACCGCCACCACCACCGCCACCGGGATCATCGATACCACCGCCGATGAATCCGGGACCGCTGCCGCCGCCACCGCCACAGGCGCTGACTGCCGCTACAAAAAGCCCCGTAAGGACAAGCCTGATAAAGCTGAACTGCCGCAATTCCGTCATGTTTTCATTCCCGGCCAACTGGGTCGGCTCATTATCATTGGTCTGAATGCGTCAAGCGTGACGCCACGGGTCCCCACCCGGGTGAACACACTTTCGGGACGGTCTCGAGCTCTTGAGTCAGTGCTGCCAGAGTGCATCCACACTCTTGATTGCGTGACAAACCCGACGCCACCCTGCTTATTATCCGGGATTCTGCCGGGCTTTGACCTCAGCGCGCAAACTGCATACCGCGATTTTGGCGCTCGGTCACAACGCGCCGGCAAGCCAGCGCAAGACAACGGCAGAATGCACCGCCAGACCACCAGCAACCATCCCCATGGAGGCTGGTCGGGTCATACACGGTGCACCCGAGTTGTCTCGAGTTTACAGGGGCTTAGGAGCGAATCCTATGGTTTACTTGAGCAAAAAAAGGGGTATTATTGCTAGTCCCCCTTGCAGTAAATCCGCTACAGACCCAATTCCTTGATGAGGTCCAGGACATCGTCGTGATGCGACTTGGTTTTCACCTTGTCCATGACGTGCTTGAGACGGCCGTCCTTGCCGATGATGAAAGTGGTGCGCAACACGCCCATGGACTCCCGGCCCATGAACTTCTTGAGCCCCCAACAGCCGTATTTCTCAGTCACTGCCTTGTCCTCGTCCGACAGCAGGGTAAAGTTGAGCCCTTCCTTGTCGATAAACTTGCCCAGCCGCGCCACGGGATCGGGGCTAACGCCCAACACCACCGTATTGGCTTTCTTGAATGCCGCCTTGCTATCGCGAATCCCGCAAGCCTGGTTGGTACAGCCAGGCGTCATCGCCTTGGGATAGAAATACAGCACCACGTTGCTCTTGTCCCGGTAGTCCTTGAGGCTGACTTTGCCGCCATCCTGGTCAAGCAGCGTGAATGCAGGTGCGATGTTGCCAATCTTTGGAAATGCCATTTGTGTAGTGCTCCCTGATAGCTGTTGGCCGGGTTGACTACCCGGCGCCGATCAAATCATCCGTCCGACTGCTGATCGCCCTCGTCCGCCGGGCGATGCTCGAGTGCGTCACTGTCGTCGTCCTGCAGGGCTCCGCCGCCCGACTCGCCCTCGGCCTCTGAGCCGGCATGGTCGGTGATATCTGCCGGCAGGCTGCGCCGCGTGCGGGCGCCGAGTTTCTCAAGGTCCTGGACACGCTTGACGAGATTGCCACGGCCAGTGGACAGGCGCGCCCGAGTCTTCTCCCAGCTCTCATGTGCCTTGTCCAGGTGACGGCCGACGTCCACAAGCGACTCCAGCACCAGCGCGAACTGGTCGTGGATAGCACCGGCCTGCGCAGCAATCTTCTCCGCGTTGCGGTTCTGGTGCTCGTAGCGCCACAGTGTCTGCACCGTGCGCAGCGTCGCCAGCAAGGTGGTGGGACTGACCACGATAATCTGTTTGTCGTACGCCCGGGTAAACATGCCTGGATCACTGTCAAAGGCCGCCATGAAGGCAGACTCGATGGGAATGAACAGCAGCACGAAATCCAGGCTGTTGATACCCTCCAACTGCTCGTATTCCTTGAGGCTCAAGCTGTCGATGTGTTGCTTGACTGCCTGCACATGTTCCGCCAACGCCAGCTTGCGTTCAGAATCTTCTTCGCTGGCCACGTAGCGGTCGTAGGCGACCAGCGACACTTTGGAGTCCACCACGATGTCACGGCCCTCGGGCAGTCGCACCACCACATCGGGCTGGCGTCGTTGGCCGCCGGTGGAGTTGGCACTGAACTGGGTCTCATACTCGTGACCCTTGCGCAGGCCCGACTCTTCCAGCACTCGCTCCAGCACAATCTCGCCCCAGTTGCCCTGCGCTTTCTTGTCCCCTTTTAGCGCGCGGGTCAGGTTCACCGCATCTTCCGACATACGTTGATTGAGCTCCTTGAGGGTGGTGAGCTCATGGCGCAGGGATAGCCGATCACGGGTTTCCCGATCGTAAACATCGTCCACGCGGGCGCGAAAATCCTTAAGCTGGCTGCGCAAGGGGTCCAGCGTCGCTGACAGGGTCTCCTTATTGGTCTTGAGGAAGCGCTGGCTCTTCTCCTCGAAGATCCGGTTGGCGAGATTGCTGAATTCGTCTTCGAGCTGCTTGCGCGCCTTCTGCAGCAGCTCCAGCTTCTCCGAAGCAGCCCGTGAGTCGCCCTCCAGCCGCTCCTGCAGGCGGCCGTTTTCTTCACGCAGCGCTGAGAGTGCCTGGGCATGTTCAATCTGCGCCTGCTGTTCCCGGCGCTGCAACCGCGTGGCGAGAATGGCCCAGGTCAGCAACACACCCAACAACAGGCCTCCTGCCGCCGCCAACGCCAACCATTGCTGTAGCTCTGTCATCGCTTGATGGCGGACACGCGCACCGGCCAGGTCGAGTTGTCGCGGTCGTGAAAGAACTCTTTGAGTGTGTGAAACACCACTGGAAAGGCAATCTCATCCCAGGGGATGCTGTCCTCGGTGAATAGGTCTACCTCCAGGGACTCCGGCCCAACCCCAAATGCCCCGTCTACGATTCGGGCGCGATAGAACATATACACCTGGTTGATGTTGGGGACGTCGAAAATTCTGTAAAGCTGCTGCTCATAGACCTCGGCCCGTGCCTCCTCCCAGGTTTCCCGGGACGCCCCCTGCAGAGTGGTCTCGCCGTTTTCCATAAAACCGGCCGGCAAAGTCCAAAGCCCGCTGCGCGGCTCGATAGCCCGGCGACAGAGCAGAATCTTGCCCTCATGCTCGGGGACGCAGCCGACGATGACCCGCGGATTGCTGTAGTGGATCATGCCACAGTTGTCACAGACATAGCGCGGCCGGTCATCGCCCTCCGGGATTCGCTGCCGCAGCTGGTCGCTTCCGCAGTTACTGCAGAACTTCATGAGCTAGCTGGCCAGCTCGGCGTACTGTCCCGCACAGAACACCAGCGGCGAGGCGCTGTCCCGGTGGGCCATGGCCAGCACCCGCGCCACCAGTATCACGTGGTCGCCACAGGGGTGGCGGACTTCCTCTTCGCACTCGAAGCTCACCAGGGTGTCGGGCATTACCGGTATGCCGGTGTTGCCTGGCCCAAAGTGGTCAGGGTCCAGCCCGTGCTCACCCTTGACCGCATAGCGGCCCGATAGCGCCTGCTGATCGGCACGCAGTATGTTGACCGCCCACCGTCTACAGGCGCTGAAGGTGTCAAACATGTCCGAATCGTTCTGCAGGCTCCAGAGGATAAGCGGCGGGTCCAGCGACACGGATGCAAACGAATTGACAGTCATGCCAAACGGCTCACCCTCTTCCGGCTGCCCGGTAATGACACAGATTCCCGTAGCAAAACAGCCCAGGGCATCGCGAAACTCGCGAGACGAAAACGTCATGCTATCTCCTTGCTTGAGTACCGCGGGGATTATACACAGGCCGCCGGGCTTACTGCGGCTGCCAGCGAGCGGCCGCCTCTTCGTCGCTATCGCGTGCGTCGACCCAGCGGGCACCATCCGCCGTACTCTCTTTTTTCCAGAATGGCGCCTGCGTTTTCAGATAATCCATGATGAACTCACAGGCCTGAAACGCCTCGCCGCGGTGACCGCTGGCGACGCCTACGTAGACAATGTTCTCTCCAGGAAGCAGTTTCCCCACCCGGTGAATGACGCGTATCGCGTGCAACTCCCAGCGCCTGCGAGCCTCGTCGACAATGGTCTGGATACTGCGCTCGGTCATCCCCGGGTAGTGCTCCAGCTCCATCGCCAGCACGCTGTCATCACCGCCAC
>JANQIO010000138.1 GCA_028282105.1 Halieaceae bacterium
CATTCGTACCTGGGCTACCAGGCACCACTGGCCTATGAGACGATGAATGCCGCTTAATCAACGTGTCCGATCTAATAAGGGAAGTTCACTCTGACCCCAGTTATCCCTGACCCCAATTATCTTGAAAGCCCATAGAAGTGGCCGCTTTACTCGTGGGTGCGACGCGAGTGAGACCAAGCACTTGCCTGCAAGGTCTTTCATTACTAGAGAAATCGAGCACTTTCTATTTGTTCAGAACCGTGGGTTATCTATGTGACTACTTTGAGTCGATCACAGCTAGCCCTAGTCCTCATTCAGATGCTTGCCCTTAGCGGTGCCGTCACCGTCTTCGCGGAATGCTCGTAATGGAATCTCATAGCCGCATTTGACGCAATATCGACCGCCGTAGAAAACCTGCCTAAAGGTCTTGGGCAATGACAGCACAAACTTCGGCTGCGACGCGCCACACTGCTTGCAGATTGCTGGTTTACGAAAGTAATCACCTAAACCAAAGACAATCAGAATAAAGGCAACAAATAGAAGGACTTCGAATTTCTCAAAAACATCTATCATCGATTGTACGGTTGTTTCTGGGCCTAAAGGCTCCTGGACATGGCTCAATCGTTGTCCACAATGAATCGAAATCTACCAACCTCAATCTGGACGCCTGAAAACAACTAAAAACAACAGGACGTAAAAGACTGCGTAATATGCGGCCAACTCGTTTCGAGATACCGAGACTCCAATTGTATTGGCGAAAAATCTAAGCGTACCCTCAGGCCACGCGACCATGGCCGCGCCCATGATAAGTGCAGCGATCATACATGCATGGTCAGCTCCACTTGGATTTCGCACTTCCTAGCCTCAGTGATCAGCAGCAAATATGAAGGTATTGGAGTCGGAGTAACGTTTACCAAAACCTGACTCTGACCCCAATTACCACTATTCATCGGGGAAGAGCCAGTCAATCACCCGAAGGCGAAACTCTTCTAGGTCTAGACAAACCCGAGATAGACTCTTGAGGTCACTCGCGAAATCCTCTGGAAGAAGTTTCTCTTCTTGTCTTTCCAGAATTCCACTCTTCCCACGTAATTTTGCATTCTGTCGCAATAGTCCTATCTGGTTGTCAACGTCTAGCCAGGACCAATATCTTGAGTGGACGAGATCGTTTCTCCTTTCACAAAGCTTAATCACATCGACCACTGTAGAGTGAAACTCTGACTTGGCGGATTCCACAACGTTTGTCCGAATATCGGCGAATCGAGCGAACATTACATCTACAGTCTTTAACTTTTGAGCGAAGTCGAGCTCCGACGTCATAATACGCGACATCTCCTCGTCCTGATTAGCAAGCAACAAAATGAGTTCATCAACCTGTGCCTCAACAAGTTGGAACCTATAAATGAACTTACCCAGCTGATGTTCCGATGTTGGCTTTGTCATTTATCTACAGCTCTGTGCGCCAGGCGGCACCGGTCCGGAGATTGATCCACAACCTTTGATTTTTTGTGTCGGCCACACTCGCGGATAAACTGCTCTTCAACTCCGACAAGGGTATACATGGTAGCGATGGACATCCGTCTTTTCGATGATCACCGTGTCTCCTGCTTTGAGCTGATGTGCGCGGAAGAACTCGCCGACCCAAGCTCTCTTGCGGAATATCTTTTTATCTCCTGCGATATCAGTTTCTACAGGATCTCCAATTCCGCTGTGGACTAGCAGCTTGGTACTTGCCTCCTGGTCAGAATTTGACCCCCCTATAGCAGAGGAAGGGAAGAGCTCTAAAGCCGAAGATAAGTACAAGTGATCGTTGTTTATGTTTCCTTCCGTTAGCTCAACTTTTGCGAATTCCATTTCTTCTCCTAGCTGAATTAGCTGATTTAGGGTCTCAGGGCACTTTGGGCGGCTTTGAATCGAGGGCAGCGAGAGGGGGCCAGCGCATTCATGTCCATTCCTGTCCCCAGTCTTCAAGTACAGACGCAAACCCCTCGATGTCATCGCCCAGCTCCATACAGCAATAACCGTACCCCATCTCAGTGAGGGCCACTCCGAATTGCTGGAGTTTTCTCCAGTCTTTGTCGACAACCATCCCCTTTTGGGAACCATACCCAAGAACAAGAACATCAAAAATGACATAAACTCCCTGAACACTGATAGACGCAGGCGCCAGAAAAATATCTCCGTAGGTGGAACGATAGTTATCGAGAGGATCAGTTGGCATCGATGTCGCCTATCTCCGGCATGTCGATTGTCATGATTGAGTCGGTGTGCGTTATCACTTCGACGTCCAGCATTCGATAGCCTGGAGCAACGAAGCCAGAAACAGCGAGGCCCCGAGTAAAACACTGGGGTCAGAGTAACATTACGCCATAAACAAAAAGGGCGACCCATGCCTGGCCGTCGACAACCTTACTCTCACCCCAATTACCCCGCTTACGAAATCAGTCTTCACCGCTCTGGCGCCGCAAAGAGAAATCTGAACTCGTACATTTTTACGAGTAACTGAAATCGCGCGCTCACGGAGTCCTGAGCTAACTCTGCCCTCTCGCTTTCCTCAATGCTTCCGATGATTGACTGAAAATCTAGCAATGAGAATGTGTGCGTCTCCCCGTCGAAGCTGAGTTTTCCAACCACTGCTCCCGCGTCTCGGCAGGTTACTGTTCCGCTGCTGAGAAATTCGGAGAGGAGATCTTCATTAAACGTGAAAGTAGTACCACGAGGGAAACTGAAGCTCTGCAATGGTATCAGCTCCTTGGCAGGCTCTTCCCTTGTGTCAGCGCTCTCTGAGGCCCGCTCAAAAATTTTATGCAGCGAGCTAAGTGCTTTCCGTTCTCTTCTACTCAAGCTCTCGCTTGATATATGAATGGATGAGAATCGTGTAGTCGGTGTATATGGCTGGAGGACCATGCTGGGTATGTGGATTTGAAACCAGTAGCTCGTCAGGCCTGGGCACTTTTCAAAAAGCGGATAATCTTCTGTTTCATTTGCTATTTCGATCAACTTCTCTTGAATGACGTCTCTAGCATGCTCGCTCGTTACAGCGAAGGTAAAACCGTTGTGGGAAAATGCCACATTTGTCACGTCCGCCGCGATGCATCCGAATGCGGGACGGCGTCCTACTTTTCGAGGCATACGTCTACGAAGCTGCGATCTTGCTTGAGATAGTCGCTTTTTTAATTGAGCTCCGCTCGCAATTCTCTTGCACTCAATGTACAAGACGCGATCCTCAGTAGAGACGATGATGTCTGTATCGGACGAAAGGTCAGTGTTAAGGTTCTCTTGGCAGAAATAGCTCGCAATACGAAGCTCGAATTGCGCGTTTCTCGAAGCAGAATTGGAATCAAGAGCTGCGAAATCTCTCCCCCCGACAATAAGCTCTAGCTTCTCATCGATTCCCTCTGGAAGTCGAACCTTCAGTCCCTTCAGGATCCACATCAGTTCATGAACCTCCCGTAGCAAATACAAGAACCAGTCTGTGTCGCTTTTGAAAGGGCCCTCAAGAGAATTCTTGAAAATAGTGGAAGCTTCTACCGTGCCTGAGTCTATAACCTGCTCAAAGTACTCGATGTACCTCCTAAATCGAGTATTGGACGTCTCGATATGGCGGGACTCTAGGAATCTGCATAGTTCCTCGAGATCGTCTACATGGTGCTGGATTTCTATACCTGGAAGAGATTCTGTTGGCAGGCCATAAGATCGCCTCTCATTCGTCATACTAGAACTCATTGGGCATGCATTGCCGAATTCAGTTTAAGGGGGCAAGGATATTGGGGTCGGAGTAACATTTACCAAAATCTTACTCTGACCCCAATTAGGCGCGGAGGAAATCCAGGCCGTGAAGGCGCTGGGCTGAATGGTCCTCAGCGGGCACCGGGTAGCTAGCGCGCGGCCACCCGGTCAGCTTGCAGCAGCTTCTGCAGGGCGACTACCGTGGCTTCCACACCCAGGGTCACTGAAGCTTCAGGCTCAATTTTGAAGATCGGTGAGTGGTGGGTAGGCACCGGCGGGCCGCCGTTGGCCGCGGCGTCCAGCGCCTTCTGGGGTGTGCCTCCCACCGCGAAGTAGGTGCTGGGAATGTAGGGGTCGACCGTGAAGAACGGGAAGTCCTCGGCGCCCATACCCAGGCGCTTGGCCTCATGAAAGATATCGTCGCCAAGCTGTGACTGCCAGGCGGTGCGCAGTTCGTTGGTGAGCTCGGCGTTGTTCAGGGTCGGCGGCACCCATTCATCTGACACGTAGACCTCCGGCAGCATATCCTCGGGCAAACCGGCCACCCGGCCCATGTTCTCGGCAACGCGCTTGATGCCGTCCAGCAGCAACCTGCGGCCCATGGCGCTTTCGCTGCGCACGGTCAGCTGCAGGCGCGCCTCGTCGGAGATGATGTTGTGCTTGGTGCCGGAATGGAAAGAGCCCACGGTAATCACACCCGGCTCACGGGGCGGCAGGCTGCGACTCACGACGGTCTGTAGGCCCAGAACGATCTGCGAGCCCAGTACGACGGGGTCGATACCCCCATGAGGGCTGGCGCCGTGGGCGCCGACGCCGTGGATGACGATATCGACGGTGTCAGACCCGGAATACGGCGCCACCGGATCCGCCACCAGTTTGCCGGCAGGTACTACCGAACTGACATGGAAGGCCAGGGCGTAGTCCGGCTGGCCAAAGCGCTCCCAGATCTTGTCCTCGCGCATCGCCTTGGCGCCGCCCACTCGCTCCTCCGCCGGCTGGCCCACCAGCATCAGGGTACCAGACCAGCTGTCGCGGTGTTCCGCCATGTAGCGCGCGGTGCCTACCAGGCTGGTGATGTGCACGTCGTGGCCACAGGCATGCATAACGAATACTTCGTTGCCGTCCCAGTCCACCTGTTTGGCTTTCGAGGCATAGGGCAGGCCGGATTTTTCCTGTACCGGCAGGCCGTCCATGTCGGCACGCATCATCACCAGCGGACCCGGGCCGTTCTCCATCAGCGCTACCAGGCCGGTGCCACCCACGCCTTCAGTCACCTGGAAACCCGCGGCGCGTATTTCCTTCGCCAGCCGCGCTGCGGTTTGGTCTTCCATCATCGACAGCTCGGGGTTGCTGTGGAAGTGCCTGAACAGCTCACCGAGGTGGCGGTCGTAGTCTTTCTGTACCGCTTTGGCGAGGTCCGCGGCCTGCACGGGCAGTGCCGCCAGCAGCCCGATCAGCAGGGCGCGACTAAAGTGCTTCATAACGGTGTCTCTTGCTTACCAGAAATAGGTCCAACGCACGAAGATACGGTTTCCACCGCCAGTGGTAAAGCCGTCCCCTACGTCGATGCGCCCATACTCGTCGCCTCGACTGCCGTGGGTCAGCGTGAGGCCAGCCTCCAGGCGCTGGTGGTCACCGGGCTCATAGGCCAGGTTGGTTTGCAGCAGGCCGGAGCCGTCCTCCAGATTGGTCAGGTAAGTGAGATCCTGCATCAACAGTGGGTGCCACTGGTAGGAGCCGCCCGCCGCCAGGTAGTCCTTCATCAGGGTAAACACCTCGCCTCGCTGCAGGCGCTCGACCAGCTCCGGGGGCAGCCGCGCCAGGTCCACCGGCTTGTCATTGCGACCGAAGCCGTTGCGGAAATACTCGGCAAACAGGTAGGTGGTGCGTTCGAACAGGGAAAAGCTGTAATCCAGGTTCACCACCCCGGACACCACGGTGTCGTCCTCGTCCTCCAGCCGCGTCACCACCCAGTCGGTCTGCAGCAGAGCGCCGCCCAGGGGGTGGCGGAAACTGATGGCGCCGACGTCATCGCCAAAATGGCGCACCAGGGCCAGGTCCAGCTCGCTGCCGCCAATGAACTGGTGCCAGCGGCCACCGTAGGAATTCTCATCGTGGTCGCGGCCACCGTCACCGTCGCGACGGAACACCCCCAGTAATTGCAGGTCGCCCCGGGCCAGCCGGCGGTCGAACTTCACCAGGTCCTGGCCGGGCTTGTAATCCCGGTCGACCGTGGTGGGCGCGAAGGGTGCGAACAGGTCGAGGGGATTGAACACCTTGCCGCTGCCCCAGCTCACCGCCTCACGGCCCATGGTCAGGTTCCAGCGCTCGGCGCTGTAGCGCAGGGCGAGCCGGTCGAAGCGGTGAAAGACGCGGTGGCGGTCGCCGCTGTCCAGGGTCCAGGTCAGCTCCAGGGCGCGGAAGTCATCGTCGGTGGGCGTCTGGTCGATGGCGCCACGATTGTTCTCGCTGAACTCGAAGGCGTCACCGGCGAGGCCGATGGTGCTGTGATCGACAATGGCTTCCCAGCGCTCAAGCTGCCTGCGAAACAGCAGACGCATATCGAGGTTGCCGTCGAGCGCCGGGTTGCCGGTGGCCTCGGCCTGGATATCGCTGTCGGGCAGGTCATTGACCGTGCCGAAGGCTTTCAGTCTGACGTCGAAGCTGTCAGCCGCCGCCTCCCCGGCCAGCAGCAAGAGCCCGAGGTACAGCAGGGGGCGAATGCTCAGTCCTCCGCGTCCTGATCGCGCTGGTCAGACACAATCAGGCCGTCCACCAGGCGTATGCGGCGCCGGGCGAAGGCCATTACCGCAGGGTCGTGGGTGGCGGTGATGATGGTCATGCCCCGGTCCTGGTTGATATCAGCCAACAACTGCAGCAGTTCTTCAGTGGTGTGGGAATCCAGGTTGGCGCTGGGCTCATCCGCCAGCAACAGTACCGGCTTGCTGACAATGGCGCGCGCTACTGCCACTCGCTGTTGCTGGCCGCCGGACAGCTCACCCGGGCGACGATCAGCCAGCTCACCAATGCCGAGCGAGTCGAGCATCTCCATCGCGTCGCGGTGGCGCTCCGCCGCGGGGATGCCCTGCAACTGCATGATGAACTCGACGTTCTCACGCGCCGACAGCACCGGGATCAGGTTGTAGGACTGAAACACAAAGCCGACACGGCGCAGGCGTACGTCGGCAAGTTCCGTTGCCGACAAGGAGGCCAGGTCCACACCTCCCACCACCACCCGGCCGCCAGTCGGCCGGTCCAGCCCGCCGATACAGTTGAGCAGTGTGGATTTGCCGGAACCGGAAGGGCCTGCAAGGCTGACAAAGTCGCCCCGCTCCACCTCGAGATCCACCCCCGCCAGAGCGTGCACGGGTATGCCGTCGTCGTGGTAGGTGCGTTCCAGCCCGTGGCATTGAACAACGTAATCCTGCTCACCCATGCTTATCGCCTCATGGCATCCAGCGGCTCCACACGCACCGCCCGCCAGGCCGGGAAGATGCTGGCCAGCAGGCCAAACAACAGGCTGAGGACCGTGATGCGAAAAATGTCGTAGGGGAGCAGCACCGGAACCAGTACGCTGCTCATGTAGTAACCTTCGATGCCTGCCGTCCATTCACTCAGGTCAATGCCGTCGGACAGGCTGTAAACCGCGAGCATCCCCATCCCGATCCCCATCAATACGCCCAGGGACACGACCATCAGGGATTCCATGACCACCTGCAGCAAGACCACGCCGGGCTGCATGCCGATGGCGCGCAGCATGCCCAGCTCCCGTGTGCGCTCCATGACTGCCGTCACCAGGGTATTCACCAGGCCAAAAGCCAGGGCCGCCATCATGATGGAAAACCAGATCAGCATGGCGGTGTCGGCAAACTTGTACATGCTGGCCGCCATCGGTTCCAGCTCGTCCCAGGTACTGGCCTCCTGGGCCGCAAACTGGCGCTGCAACAGGTCGCGAGCCATGGCCCGCTGCCCGTTTTCCACCAGGCGAATCGAGAGCTCGGTTACCGCCTCTGAATCCAGCAGATCCTGCAGCACTCGTCGCCCGGTGAACACGAACACTTTTTCCAGGCCGCTGCTGCTGGCACGGTACACACCGGCCACCCGGAAGCCGGCCTCGCGGTTGCGGCCGTCACTGCCCTGGGTCATCAACACAATGCGGCGGCCCACCGAGGTTTCCAGTTGCTCCGCAAGGCCGGCGCCGATCAGGACTCTACGATCCTCACTGTCCTGCAGGAACTCACCCTCCAACTCCACATCGGCAAGGAATGAGATCGCCAGCTCCCGCTGCGGATCGACACCCACCAGTTGCACACCGCGGGTATCGCGCTCGGACAGGATGACACCCGGCACCCGTACCCGGCTGGTCCAGCTATCGACGCCGGGCAGGTCCGGTTGGTAATCGGCGGGCAGTTGGAACCCGCGCTGGATAGACGGGTCATCCCGGTATCCCGGCGCCAGCACTTTGACATGCCCGGGCAGGTTGGCCACCACCGTATCCAGCATCTGCGCTTGCCAGCCGCGCAGCAGGCTGTTGGCCAGCAGCACGAAACCCACCGCCAGCACGATGGCACCCATCAGCATGATGTTGCGACGGCGATGGCGCCACAGGTTGCGCCAGCCGAGCTGCGCCAGCACCTTGATGGGAACACTAGTCCGCACGCAGAGCCTCCACCGGGTCCAGCTTGCGCAGGCGCAGCGCCGGTAACAGCGCTGAGAGCTGGCAACCAACAATAAACACTACCGGGATGGCAGCCATGTCCGGCAGTGACACATCGGCCTTGAGGTGGCTGGGAAAGGCGAAGCCACCCAACAGGTTTTCCATGCCTGATATGGGTATGCCCACCATCGACAACCAGGCCAGCATCGGCACGGCCAGCACACAGCCAATCGCGCTGCCAATCAGGGCCAGCCACAGGGCCTCGATCTGCACCATGCTGATCAGCCGCCAGGGCCGCATGCCGATGGCCAGCAACATGCCGAACTCCCGGGTGCGCTCGAAGACCGTCATGATGAAGGTGTTGACGATGGAAAACAGCACGACCAGGGTGAGGATAATGTAGAACAGCCGGTTGGTAGCGCGATCAATGGCAATGCCCTGCACCACGTCGGGCATGAGGGCCTGCCAGCCACGGAACGCGAGGCCATCGGGCAGCAAGGACTCGACTGTGGTGGCCATGGCTTCGATAGCCTCGACACTGTCCAGGGACAGCGCCAGTTGGTGTACCTGGTCCTCCAGGTAGAAGCCCGCCTGGAAGACATCCAGCGGCACCTGCACCAGGCCGCGATCCAGCTCTACCTGGCCGGTTTCAAAGATGCCGACGATCGTCACGGCCAGCGCTGCCACCCCGCCCTCCGGGCCGGTGCCCAGCACCACCAGTTCATCGCCGACTTTGGCACCCAGGTTGCGCGCCAGAGTGCTGCCAATGAAGGCCTCGTCGCCCGACTGCAGGCAGCGGCCGGCCACCAGGGCGGTGGGCAGGGTGGATACGGCCCGCTCGGCCGCGGGAACGACACCCATCACCTGGGCGCCAAAACCGCGCTCGTCTACAGACAGCAGGGCGAAGGCCTGCCCCCGTGGCGCCACCCGGGCGATACCGGGAACTGCAGCGAGTTGCTGCGTAAGCGCCGCGGCGTTGTCGATGCGATAGCGCAGGCGCGGATCATCCAGGAAATCTGAATGCTGCACCTGGGCGTGGCCGCTAAACAGTTCGGTGGCAGCATCGATCATGCCGGTATAGCTGCCCAACTGCAGGCTGCGGCTGAACATCAGCAGCAGGCAGGCAAAGGCGATGCTGCCGGCGGTAAACAGGGTGCGGCGCCGATTGCGCCACAGGTTGCGCCAGGCGATCACCCGCCGGCCCCGCTGCGCAGCGTGTACACCGTGAACAGGCCCTCCTCCAGCTCGACGTCAAACTGGACCTCGTCATAGCTGACTTCGGTCCAGTGGTCCTGCTCGTCCAGCTTCACCATGCGCATCCGGGTGGCAAAGATCCGCCCGCCTTTCTCGCCGATCTCCATCGCTTCAAGCCGCTTCAGGGGCTGGTCGTCCTGGTCGTGGAAGGTGTGGGACAGCAGCACGTAGTCATCCCGCAGCACCAACACCTCGCGGCCCCACACCACCGGCGCGTCGTCATGGGGTACAGCTTCAATGGTGTACACGATGTGGTCTTCATCCTGGCGGGTTTCGAGCAGGGACAGCGTGTAGTCATGCAACAGGGTGTCGGTGCGCGACAGGTCGTTATAGGAGAAATCCGAGCCCGCCCAGCTCTGGGCCATGAGGCTGTAGGGCAGGCGAATCACCCGGTTCAGGCGCGGCGTGAAGGTCCACATCTTCTCGTCGTCCTTGAGGGTGGCGTTGCCGGCATCCTTGGCGGGTGCGGTAAACCGAATCAGCGCGTCTTCACGGCCGCTGGTCCAGGCCACCAGGCTGGAGTTGCGCTGCCAGTCCGGGCGGTGGATCTGCATGCTCATCTCGGCGTAGGAGGTGGTGCCGCGGGTCAGGTCGATGGCTCCGGCTACCAGCGCGCGGGCATCCTGTGCAGCCACGGGGATGGCGAGAAACAGGGCCAGCATGCAGAGAGTCAGGCGGGATGGCATGGCTATACAAAAGTTATACAACGGCGCGCATCTTACACCGCCGGCCGTTCGGGCGACTAGAGCTCAAGCTGGTCAAATTCACCGAGATTGGCCAGGAAACGGTGCAGCCCACCCGCCACCGCTGCACTGTCGGTGGCCTCGGCGAGCTGGCGTACGCTGTCGGTAATCGCCAGCCACCAGCGGATATGCTCGGCGCTGAGCTGGGCGGCCACCGGGATGAGGTCGTGGATGGTGGTGAGATTGCGCTGTGCCACCGACTTGATGCGGGCCATGGCGTCCACATCCAACTGGTGATCGGCGAGCTTCAGGATCAGGTTGGCCACCAGCCGTGAATCCTCCTCGATGGCCCGCGACGAGGCGGGCTCCGCGGTGTCACCCAACAGGCCGATGTCCAGGTAGCTGAGAATTTCCCGCAGCGCGCCGCGCAGGCTCAGGCGCAGGTCTTCCTTGCGCTCGCGTTCGCGCCGGGCCTGAATCCAGGAGAACAATCCAATCAGGAAGAAACCTTCCAGACAAAAGCCAATCAGCTCCGGCACCAGGTTGTCGTAGACCCGGCCCTCGTTGCCGGGCTGCAGGAAGGTCACCAGAAAATAGATGCCGACAAAGCCGAACACCAGCATGGGCGCGGCCAGGGCCAGGCGGCTCATGCCGGGTCCTCGTTGCCGTTGCCGTCTGCCGGCAGTGCCAGTGCCCGCACCACGGCGGCGATCTTGTCGGCCTCCCGGGGCGTCATGTCCAGCGGTACGTTCTGGATATACACCACGAGGTCTTCACGAATGGGCACCGGGAATATCTGGTGAGGGCTGCGGGGTGGGTTGAGCGCCAGCTCTTCCCGGGCGCGCTTGTGGTCTTCTGGCTCGCTCTGGAACTGCTCGCGCAGCGCTTTCTGTTCGCTTTCGCTGGGGGCAAAGCCCTTGGGGTCATCGGTCCAGGCGATAAAGTCACGCAGGGCGTCGCCGAAGCGGGACTTGTAGATATCCATGCTTTCGGGACGGATGCTGGAGCCTTCCAGCTTGTGGAAACGCGCGCAGAGCTCGTCAAGGTCGATCAGCCGCAGGTCCTGGCGCTCGTGCGACTTCAGCTCGACCATAAGCTGCTCGGCCGCCAGCTTGCGGGAACGCAAGGTGGCGGGCTTGATCAGGCCAGACACGACCGACTGGCGCATAAAGTTGCTGAAACTGGCCGCGGAGTAATCCTTTGCCATCGCTCCCTCCCTGTGGCGCTAGCATAGCACCTGGCGCAGGCGAAGGGCTTAGCCTGTACAACTAGCGGCTAAGGCTGTCCACGTAGCGACGCGTGAGGTCCGGGTTGTCGGTAAACACGCCGTCCACTTGCATGTTGCGAATGAAGCGATCGAGTAGCGCGCGGTAGCTGTTGACGCCCCGCGGCAGGGCATCGGCGCGGAAGGTGAAGGGGTGCACCAACAGGCCCGCCTCCTGGGCGGCGACCACAAACTCCGGCTGGTCGGTGAGAAAACCAATCCAGGGGCCAGCACCCTGGGCGTAGCCGGCAATCTGCTGCGCACGCGCGGCCGTCAGGGCCTTGTCTTCTATGAGCTGTACCAGCCGAATCTCGGTGTGGTCCTTGAGAAAGCGCAGGGTGGCCTCGTCGAAGCACTGCAGAAACACCCGGTCGTCGGCGCCGCGATAGCCATAGGCATAGAGAATCTGCAGCACCGAGGCGGGGAAACTGCGACCCTCGGCAGCATGAAACCCGGGTTGCTTGAGTTCCACGTAGATGCCCACATCACCACCGGTGCTCTGGTTGAGGCCCTGGATCAGCTCGATTTCCTCGGCCAGGGTGGGCACCCGCAGGATATTTACGTCCACCGGGAAACGTCCGGGAAAGGCCGCCTCGCCGTTCTTGCGGCGCTCGCCCACGCGCAGTGTGCGAATCTCAGCCAGGCTGAAGTCGATGGCGTAGTAGTGGCCGTCGTCGCGGGCGCGGCCCGGGAAGCGCTCGGCCACATCCGTGGTGGTTTCCAGGTACAGATCGTGCAGCACGATCGGCACGTCGTCCCGGGTCAGCACCACGTCCTGTTCGATGTAATCCGCGCCCTGGGCGTAGGCCATGGCCACTGCGGGCAAGGTGTGCTCAGGCAAATAAGCGCTGGCGCCCCGGTGGGCAATCACCAGGGGCTGTGCCAGCACATGGCCGGCCGGCAGCAGGCACAGCATCATCGTCGCTAGAATTCTGATCATACAAGCTCCTCCAGATCGTCCAAGATAATAGTCTATTCCCGCTGCACTACCCGAGCGCCCTGCCGCGGCCGGCGCCGCTGTGCTATTACTGGGGGCGACAGTAAGGAGACCGCACCATGCCCCTGCCCGAGAACATCGGCATCGTCGACACCATGCTGGGCATCCCCAGCGCCGAGCGCGACCACTGGTACGACTTCATGAAACCGCTGCTGCTGGACGCGGAGAGCCGTGAAATGTTCAGCATGCCCGCCCAATACATGTTCAACGTGCCCGACCTGAAAAACGTCGAGGACGGCCTGGCCTACACCCTGGAGCAGATGGACAGCTTCGGTATCGACAGAGCGATGCTCGGCATCAGCGGTGACCCTTCAAGGATTCACGAGCGGGCACTGAGCGCCCATCCGGAGCGCTTTTTCGCCAGCTACGAGGCAAACCCCAATCTGGGCATGGAGGAAGTGCGCCGGATTCGCGAGCTGAAAGACCGCTTTGATATCAAGGCGGTAACGGGGTTCCCCTCGGGCCTGGTGCCCCAGGTGCCCATCAACGACAAACGCTGGTACCCCGTGTATGCAGCCTGCGTAGACCTGGACCTGCCGATCTGCCTGTGCGTGGGCGTACCGGGACCGCGGCTGCCGATGGAACCGCAGAAGGTAGAGCACCTGGACGAAGTCTGCTGGTTCTTCCCGGAGCTCAGGATCGTCATGCGTCACGGCGGCGAGCCCTGGACCGAACTGGCCTGCAAGCTGATGTTGAAATACCCCAACCTGTACTACTCGACCAGCGCTTTCGCGCCGAAGTACTACCCGCAGGCGGTCATCGACTACGCCAACAGCCGCGGCGCCGACAAGATCATCTACGCGGGCTATTATCCTATGGGCCTGTCGCTGCAGCGGATATTCCGGGACCTGCCGCAGGTGCCGCTGAACGATGACGTATGGCCCAAATTCCTGCGCGATAATGCGCGGCAGGTATTCAAGCTTTAAGGCAACCCTGACAAACCAAGGAGCAGCACATGCTGACCATTCATCACCTGCGCATCGGGCGCTCGATCTTCACCGTGTGGCTACTGGAAGAGCTCGGCGTGGAGTACGACCTGGTGGAGTACCACCGCAACCCGGAGACCATGCGCGCACCGCCGGAACTGCGCGAGATTCACCCGCTGGGCAAGTCCCCGGTGATCGAGGACGATGGGCTGCTGCTGTCGGAATCAGGCGCCATCACCGCCTACCTGCTGAACAAGTATGACAGCGACGGTAAGTTCGGGCCGGATGAGGGTGACGCAGCCTGGGCGGAATACACCCAGTGGCTGCATTACGCAGAGGGTTCGGTGTTTGTGCCGCTGTTGCTGAAACTGCTCTCCACGCGAGCCGGTGGCCATGCGCTGCTGGACGGCTTCGCAGACCCCGAGGTGGCGCTGCATTTTGGCCATATCGCCGGCAAATTGGGTGACAACGACTTTATTCTGGGCGACCGCATTACCGGTGCCGACTTCGGTATCACCTATATGGTGTCGATGGCGGAGCGCCTGGGCCTGCTCGAGCCCTACCCCACCCTGGCAGACTACATGGCCCGCAACCTGAGCCGGCCGGCCTTCGCCCGCGCCCTGGAACGGGCGGTCGAGTAATTCGATTGCGGCAGAGTCAGTCTACGTTGACCGCCAGGATGCGGTCGCTGCCGGCATCCAGCGGCAGACCGAGATTGTTCTGCTCGAGGATTCGATCAGCGCGGTAGCTGGACCGTACCAGCGGGCCTGAGGCGACCTCGGTAAAACCCAGTTCCAGGCCCTGCTCGCGATACCAGGCAAATTTCTCCGGCGTCACCCACTCCTCCACCGGCAGGTGGTTGGGGGTGGGCCGCAGGTACTGCCCCAGGGTGAGGATATCCACCTGGTGGCTGCGCAGGTCGCGCATGGCGGTGAGCACTTCTTCCTCGCTTTCACCCAGCCCCAGCATCAGGCTGGACTTGGTCAGCACATCCGGGTTTACCTGCTTGCCGTGCGCCAGCACGTCCAGGGTCTGCTGGTAGCCGGCGCGGGGGTCTCGCACCCGGTGGGTCAGTCGCTCCACAGTCTCCAGGTTCTGGGCAAACACCTGCAGGCCCGAAGTCACCACAGTCTCCACCGCCGACTGGCTGCCAGAAAAATCCGGGGTCAGGGCTTCCACAGCGGTGGCGGGGTTGCGCGCCCGGATGGCGCGCACGCAGGCGGCGTAGTGGGCGGCACCGCCATCGTCCAGGTCATCGCGGTCCACCGAGGTCAGCACCACGTAACGCAGGTTCATCAGTTCCACCGAGCGGGCCGCATTGGCGGGCTCTTCCGGGTCCAGCCAGCCGTTGGGGTTGCCGGTATCCACCGCGCAGAAGCGGCAGGCCCGGGTGCAGACTGCGCCCATCAGCATGATGGTGGCGGTGCCGTTGCTCCAGCACTCACCGATATTCGGGCAGTGGCTTTCCTCACAGACGGTAGCCAGGCGATGGGTGTGCACTGTATCCATGACCGCGCCAAATTTCTCGCTGCGCTCCAGGCGCATGCGCAGCCAGGGCGGCTTGCGCTGGCTGGGAATCTCGCGATTGGCATTGGTCTTGACGCCATCCTTGATGGCGCTAAAGCCCTGCTCGGTCGCGAATTTCGTACCGCTGCCGGGCCGTTTGCTCACTGCTTTGCTCATGCTGTGCATTATGCCTAAACTGCCGGAAATTTGCCCGGAATCCTCGCTGGATCGCCGAAATGAGCCTGGACATTTCCCCACTGGAAAACGTCGGCGTCGAGGTGCGCGGCTTCGATATCGCCACCCCCGTGGATGAGGACACCGCCGCCACCCTGGTGGAACTGTTCGACGAGCACGGCATCCTGCTGTTTCGCGGCCAGGACGTGAACCCCGCCCGCCAGATTGCCTTCAGCCGGCTGTTCGGTGCGTTGGAACGGCACCCTATCGAAGAAACCCGCTCCCGGGAACACCCGGAGTTGTTTACCCTGGCCAGCAACCCCGAACAGGAGCAGTACCTCACTGCCTACTACGACGGCGAGCCGCGAGTCAGTCGGCTGGACTGGCATATGGACCTGCACTACACCGGCAAGCCCAATCGCGGCGCCGTATTGACGGCGGTGGTCTGCGCTGAAGAAGACGGCCTCACCGGCTTTGGCGACCTGGCGAAGGCTCACGACGCCCTGGACGAGGATACCCGGACGCTGCTCAAGCAAATCGAAGTGACCTACGCCTTCAGCATGCAGCGCCGGCATATGCGCTATGTGAACCTGGCGGGTTACGAGCCCGGCCCCTACAGTCCGCGCAAGCCTTCGGATATCAACTACCCGAACTTCCCTGAGGTGGCCTACCCCGCAGTGGTGACCCATCCGGTGACCGGCCGCAAGGTGCTGGAAATCTGCGAGCAGTTCCTGGAGCGCATCGTGGCGCCCCATCAGGCGGGGCTGTCCAACGACGAGGCCGTCGAGCTGCTGGAGCGGCTGGTCGCGCACACCCGCCAACCGGAGTTTCACTACTTCCACCGCTGGGAGCCCGGCGACATGGTGCTATGGGACAACTGGCGCGCCATGCACTGCGCCACCGGCACCCGGCCCGGTATTGAGCGGGTGATCCACCGCACCACCATTACCGGAGACACTCAACTGGGCAGGATTGTCAATGGCTGACCCGGGGGTTGGGCGGCGCGAGTTCACAATTGGCCTGACAGGCGTGATGCTCTCCTCGATAACAGGATGCAGAGCCAGCAGAGACCAGTATGGGCTGATCCAAGAAATAGTTGCCCGCGAGGGAAAGCAGGACGAGCTGGCGCGATTGCTGTTGGAGCACCTGCCAAACATGGAAGGCTGCCTGAGCTTTATGGTCGCCGAAGATGTAGAGAACACCAACAGGCTCTGGATTACTGAAGTCTGGGAAACCGCCAAAAGTCGTCGTGACTTCACCCACTCGGGATACGCACACAGTCTTCTGCAGAATATGGGCTCAAGGATGGAAGACTCAGTGATGCATGCAATGACGCACCCGCAGGTGGGCTCACTTATCGCTCCCATTGAAACGAGGCTTGGCAATGATCCGCCCGAGGCCAACAGGTATGGGATCATCGGGCAGATAACGGCCGTGGAAGGTAGACGCAAAGCACTCGCCAGAATACTCCTTGAAGGTAGTGTTGGTATGCCGGGCTGCCTGAACTATGTTGTGGCACTGGACGAGGCTCGAAAACAGGACCTGTGGATCACGGAGGTGTGGGAAAACCGGGAGGCCCACCGAGCCTCCCTGCAACTGCCCGCCGTGCAGGCAGCCATAGCCGCTGGACGCCCGCTGATCGCCGGCTTTGCAGCGCGATTCGAAACACAACCCATCGGCAGCCAGGCCATCGGCCGGCCGGCAGGTGTCTGACACCAAAGCTGGTATTCTTGGTCGATCACTCTAAACCCACGATCAACCACGCAAGGAAACACCGTGCTCTACCCACGCTTCGTATCGACAGCGCTTTGTACTCTCTTACTGCTGCTGTCTCCGCTACCCGCCGTTGCCGACAAGTATGATCGTCAGGCCCGGAAGCTGACCCAAAAGTACATTCTGGTGGACGGCCATATCGATGTGCCCATTCGCCTGCACTACGGCTGGGAGGATGTCACCCAGACCACGCCCCGGGGCCAGTTTGATTATCCCCGCGCCGTGAAGGGTGGGCTCAATGTGCCTTTCATGTCGATCTACACGCCGGCCAGCAGCGAGTACGACGACAGTGCTTACGCGATGGCCAACAATCTCATCGATCACGTTGAGGCCCTGGTGGCGCGCGCGCCGGACAAGTTTGCCATTGCTGATTCCACTGCCGATGTGGAGCAGCAATTCCGGGACGGCAAGATCTCCCTGGCCCTGGGCATGGAAAATGGCGCTCCCATCGGCGGCAGCCTCGACAAGCTGCGGCATTTTCACCAGCGCGGCATCCGCTACGTGACCCTGGCCCACTCGCATTCCAACCACATCAGTGACTCGTCCTATGACAAGGTGCGTCTGTGGGATGGGCTCAGCCCCTTCGGCCGCGAGGTGGTGGCAGAGATGAACAAACTGGGGATCATGGTGGATATCTCTCACCTGTCCGACAAGGCCGCCTACGAGGTGCTGGAAATCTCCCGGGCGCCGGTGATCGCTTCGCACTCTTCCGCCCGCTATTTCGTAGATACCGATCCGGTGTTCGAGCGCAACATGGACGACGCCTTGATCAAGGCGCTGGCGGCCAATGGTGGCGTGATCATGATCAACTTCGGCTCCGGCTTTGTGACCACGGCAGCCGCAGAGTATCGCAACAAATTCCGCCCTGCCATGGATGCCTACGCCGAACGACACGGCCTGGAACGAGGCGATCCCCCCATGCGGCAGTTCATCAAGGATTACCAGAGTATCTACCCCTACCCCTACGCCACCGTGTCCGACGTGGCGGACCACATCGATCACGTGGTCACAATCGCCGGCATCGATTACGTGGGGATTGGCTCGGACTACGACGGCGTTGGTGACACCCTGCCGGTGGGGCTCAAGGATGTCTCCACCTATCCCAACCTGGTCGCAGAGTTGCTGCGCCGCGACTACAGCGAGTCAGATATCGAGAAACTGCTGGGGGCCAACCTGCTGCGGGTGTGGAAAGCCGTGGAGAAAAAAGCCCGCTGACGCTCTGTCGGGAAGCCCGGACAAAAAAAGCCGGCGCAAGCGCCGGCTTTAGACAGGACCTGCTGATCAGTCTCAGTTGGCGGCGATGGCCTCGCGGCGCAGGAATTCCTCGCGCTCTGCATTGAAGTCATCAGCGGCACGCACCAGCCGGTCCACGTAGTAGTTGTGGACAAAGCTGTCGGAGGGGCTGACGCACTCCATGTAGGCTTCACCAGCCTTCACGTAGTCGGCCATGGCCTCGCGGGCCTCCATCATCTGCTCGAAAGTCGCTTCCGCGCCATTCGGGACGTCAGGCGTTTCCGGCCAGCCCTTACCTTCACAGGCGCCAAAAGCGGAGCCGGATACCAGCGCTGCTACCAGTGCAATCGTCGTTTTCATGTTTCATCTCCCTGAGAGTCAAATCGGACTCAAAAATAAGCTAACTATGGATGGGTCGTTAAGGAGCTTGGTTACGCTCAGTAACAACACATACGAAGTATCACACCGGTCAGACCAGCAGGGATAGGCTTTTAGATGAATTATTTGTGTAACTAATTGTATTTATTGAATTTTGTGACGGAAGTCCGCGCTTTTTTGGTGCCTGTATGCACTATTTGAGTGCGCAATAACGTGTTACCTATAGGAACATATGCAGAACCTGAACAGCCCCGGACAAAGCCCGGGGCAGCGCCCGCGGCCAGACCCGCCGAGGGACACGTTTCAGGCCGGCCAGGCGCCTGCAACAGCGCCTCTGAGCAGGGCCGACCAGACGGCCGGGCACAAGTCGAGGTAGCGCCTCGGGAATGATCGAGGACGATGATCTTCGAGCGGTTTTACAAAGAATCGACTTCGAAATACTGGACGCTGAACAGCGCAGCGTCGTCCAGCCAGCAGCCGCGGGGCTGGAACCCGGCCTGCGCCGCCAGGTCAGCAAATCCCTGCGGCGTGTACTTGTGGGAGTACTCTGTGTGGATCCGCTCTCCGGCGGCAAATTCCAGCACTGCCCCTTCACAGTGAACCCGCTGGGCGATACGGCTTTCCAGGTGCATCTCGATACGCTGGGCTGGCGCATTGTAGAAAGCCACGTGCTCGAACTGCTCGGGGTCAAAATCTGCATCCAGCAACTGGTTGGCGTGGCGCAGTATGTTGCGATTGAATTCTGCAGTGACGCCCTGGCTGTCGTTGTAAGCGGCGTTGAGCACCTCACTGGCCTTGTGCAGGTCGACACCGATCAACAATCCGCCACCCGGCCCCACCAGGGCGGCCGCCCGAGAGAGAAATTCCAGGGCAGCCGACGGTTCGAAATTACCAATGGTGGAACCCGGGTAGAACAGTACGCGTCGCGCACCCGCCTCCGGCAGGTCGAAGGCGGAGCCAAAGTCCGCCACCACGGGTCGCACCTCCAGCGCCGGAAAATCCTCACGCAGTCGCTGGGCGGCATCGAGCAGAAAATCACGGGATATATCCAGGGGCAGGTAGGCCGAGGGCGCCAGGTCTGCCAGCAGGTGACGAACCTTCTCGCAACTACCGGCGCCGGGTTCCACCAGCTCACAGCCACTGCCCACGGCGGCGGCAATGGCGGCGCTTTCACGGCTGAAAATGCTGATCTCCGTGCGGGTTGGATAATACTCTTCCAACTCGCAGATGCGCGCAAACAGCTCGGAGCCGCGCTCGTCGTAGAAGAACTTCGGGTTGATGAAGCGCGGCGGGGTCAACAGCCCCGCCAGCAACTCCTCGCGCTGGGCAGCGTGGACATCGGTAATCGGCTGGTCATCTAGAGCCATTTGGCGAGCCTTATGCCGGTGAACTGCCAGCGATCGGGTGGGTAGAAAAAATTGCGGTAGCTAGAGCGCATCTGGCTGCGGCTGGTGACACAGGAGCCGCCGCGCAGCACCAGCTGGTTGGCCATGAACTTGCCGTTGTACTCCCCTACCGCGCCGGCTGCCGGCTGGTAACCCGGATAGGGACCATAGGCGCTGCTGGTCCACTCCCAGAGTCCGCCGTGCAACTGCCAGTCGGCTTCGCCGTGGGAGGCGTCGGGGTGCAGCCGCCCGGACTCCACAAACTGGCCGGCGAGTTCGGTAGCGGCGGCCAGCGCTTCCCATTCGAACTCCGTCGGCAGGCGCAAGCCGGCCCAGCGCGCATAGGCATCAGCCTCGTAACCGCTGACATGGGACACCGGTCGCGCCGGGTCCAGGGGGCAGAGTCCATACAGAGTGTATTCCTGCCAGCCGTCACCGGAATGCACCCAGTACAGCGGGGCTTCCCAGCCGCGCTCGCCGACGGTGCGCCAGCCATCGGATAACCACAGCTCGGGGCGCTGGTAGCCGCCATCTTCGACAAAGGCCTGGTACTCGGCGTTGGTCACCAGCCGGTCCGCCAGGGCAAACGGCGTCAACAGCACCGCGTGTGCGGGTAACTCATTGTCGAAGCAGAAGCCTGATTCGGTATGGCCCACGTCCACCTGGCCGCCGGCGTGCTCACGCCAGCCCAGCGGGCGGGATGCACCCGGTGCCAGCGCGCCGTTGCTGTAAGCGGGATACAGGGGATTGCGCGACAGGCTGTACTTGATATCGGTGAAAAACAGTTCCTGGTGCTGCTGCTCGTGGTGGGTGCCCAGCTCTACCAGGCGGGTAATAGTCTCGAGCTCCGGGTGGCCAGAGGCCAGCAGTTCACCCACCCAGGCGTCGACGTGCTCGCGGTAGGCCAGCACGTCTTCCAGCACCGGCCGCGACAGCAGGCCCCGCTCTGGCCGCGGGTGCTGGTCGCCGATGCCGTTGTAGTAGGAATTGAACAGCACCTCGTAGGCGGGGTGGAAGGGGCGATAGTCCGCCGCGTAGGGTTTGAGGATGAAGGTTTCGAAGAACCAGGTGGTATGCGCCAGGTGCCACTTGGGCGGGCTGGTGTCCGCCATGGCCTGCAGGCTGTAGTCCTCTTTTTCCAGCGGTTCGCAGAACCGCTCCGAATCGGTGCGCACGCGAGTAAAACGTTCGGCGAGATTCATGTTTTAGCAGCTACCAGGTGCGGGGGCAGGATGGCCCGTTCCAACCATTCAAACAGAAATTCGGTAACGATGGCCAGTAAGGCGGCGGGAATCGCACCCTGCAGGATTAAACCGTGATCATTTAGATTGAGCCCGGTGACGATGGGTTCGCCCAGGCCGCCGGCGCCCACGAAGGCCGCCAGCGTCGCCGTGCCGATGCTGATGATGGCCGCCGTCTTTACCCCCGCCAGGATCATCGGCAGCGCCAGCGGGATTTCCACGTGGCGCAGCCGCTGCGCCGTGCTCAGGCCCATACCCTCAGCCACATCGCGTAGCAGCGGGTCGATGGACTGGATACCCGCCAGGGTGTTGCGAATGATGGGTAGCAGTGAGTACAGGAACAGGGCCAGCACCGCCGGCACCTGTCCCAGGCCCAGCAGCGGCACCAGGATCGCCAGCAGCGCCAGGGAGGGTATGGTTTGCATCAGGCCCGCCAGATACACCGCCCAGGCCGCGGCACGCGGGTGCTGGCTCAGGTAGATGGCCAGCGGCAGGGCCAGGGCGCAGGCAAACAGCAGGGCCATTCCCGTGAGCTTGAGGTGACGGGCGGTATTGCCCAGGATCTGGCGGGCCGTGCTCGATTCGCCGGAATTGGCACGGCCCAGGTACCCGGCCACCACAGTGCGTGGCGAAACCCCGGCTTCGCCGGCGGCGGCGTTCAGCAATTGAATGCGGCTTTCATCCAGGCTGCCGACCAGTTCGGCCAGCAGCGCCCTGGCCGCGGCCGGCAAGTCCCGGCGCGCCAGCAGCAGGGCATCGTAGCGCGGGAAAAACTGGCGATCATCGTCGAGCAGCCGCAGGTCGAAAGACTGCAAATCCCCGTCGGTGGTGTAGGCATCCGTCGCCGACAGTTGGCCGCTGGCAATGGCCCGGTAAGCCAGCGCATGCTCCAGTCCGGACACCTCATGGGGCAGGTTGTAGTGTTGCCTGAGCGAGGGCCAACCATCGGCCCGATTCAGGAACTCCAGCGAAAAACCCAGCTTCAGGTCCGGGTGCTCAGCCAGATCGCTGATACGAGTAATGCCGCGGGATTCCGCCAGCGCCCGGTCCACAGCAATGGCGTAGCTGTTGTTGAAGCCCAGCTCCGCGACAATTTCCAGATCGCGCTCCGCCAGCGCGGCGGCCAGTTCGATGGGGTCGGCGTCGGGTCGCCGCAGAATGGTCTGGGCCAGTGTGCCCGTGTACTCGGGGTAGACGTCGATCTCGCCGGCTAGCAGTGCCTCCCATAACACCATGGTGCCGCCCAGGCCCTGTTTGCGCGACACCTCGAAACCGCCCAGTTCCAGGTGCTGCGCGGCGATCTCCGCCAGCACGTGGCTCTCGGTGAA
>JANQIO010000159.1 GCA_028282105.1 Halieaceae bacterium
AACCGCCTGCACATCATCACCCGCGAGTCGACCATCCGTGAGCAACTGCCGTTCCTCATAGAGGGCGAGGATTTTGTGCCGCTGGAAGTGGTGGAGGCAGAGCGGGTGCTGCGCCGGGCGGACTGGCTGTACGACGCTCGCGTGGTGCCGATCCGGCGCTGTGGCGAGGTGGTGGACATGATGGTGGTGACCCGCGACGTGTGGACCATCCTGCCCACGGTGGAGTTCGACTTCAGCGGTGGTGAGACCAGCTGGTCGCTGGGCATAGAGGATGAAAACCTGCTGGGCCGCGGTGAAACGTTGGGCGTGCTGTACAAGGATGATGTGGACCGCAGCGGTGTCGAACTGTTCTATTTCGACCCGGCGGTGCGCGGCACTGCCTGGCGCCTGAACGCGGATGTGTCCGACAACGACGACGGTCACAGGGTCAACGTCAACCTGCGGCGGCCGTTTCGCTCCCTGGATGAACGCAGCAGCCGCGGCGTCCGCGTGACCGAGGACAAGCGCGTCACCCCCTTGTTCGACGCCGGTGACCGGGTCGCGGAATTCCAGCAGGAAACTTTCAGCGGGCAGCTTAACTTCGCCCAATCCACCGGTCGGGTAGACGGCCGCGTGCGGCGCTGGAATGCGGGACTGGAATGGTGGGACTTCGAGTTTGATCGCGAACCCGGCAACCTGCAGCCTGACGAGTTGCCGGAAGACCGCAGTGCGGTGTATCCCTACATCGGCTTCGAAACCATCGAGGACGACTTTGACCCCATATCCAACCTGGCGCTGATCGGCAGACCGGATGACGTCTTCCTGGGGCAACGCCTTACCGGCCGACTGGGCTTCTCGCCGGATGTTGGCGGTGCCGACGACGGCCGGGTCATCCTCGAGGCCAGCTGGCGCGACGGCACCCGGCCCACGGATTCCGTCATTCTGATTGGGTTTTCGTCGCTGGGCGGCTCCGTCACCACCTCGGACGGGGAAGCGGAGAACCTGTTCATCAATGCCGGCGGTGAGTTCCACCTGCTGCAGACCGATAGCTGGCGTTTCTACGCCGCCATCGACGGCACCTGGGCGGAGGGCCTGACTGACGACGTACAGCTACAGTTGGGTGGCGACAGCGGCCTGCGCGGCTACCCACAGCGCTTCCAGCAGGGCGACCGGCGCCTGCGCGCCCGCATCGAGGAACGCTGGTACGCCGACAGCGAACCCCTGCGGCTGTTCCGCTGGGGTGCCGCTGCTTTTGTCGACGCCGGTCGCGCCTGGTTCGATGACGACCCCAACGACTCGGAGAACGGCTGGCTGTCGAATGTGGGCATCGGCCTGCGTATCATGCCCACGCGACTACCCACCAGCGGCATGATTCACATCGACCTGGCGGCGCCGCTGCGCACTGGCGGGAATGGTGTGGACGACGTACAGCTATCGGTCACCGTACGCAGCGGCTTCTAGGCCAACGGGTCAGCTACGCCATACCCGCTTGTTGGTGGTGCCGAACATCTCTGACAACTCCACCCGCTCCGGGGTGATCTTCACGGCCACGTAGTCCGGTGAATCCACGCCATCGGGCCAGAACTGGGCCAGGTCGTAATCCAGCACCTCCCAGGCATGGCGGCGGGACTCCGCATCGTCCAGCACCTCAGCGCTACCTCGCGCCATGATGTGCACAAACTCCGGCGCCGCGACCTGCCACTGGATGTCCAGACGCGGGTTGGCCATGAGTTGCTGCGCCTTGGGCGAGACACGAGACGTGGCAAACCACAGCACCTCCCCGTCCCAGGTCGGGTGTACCATCCGCACCCGCGGCCCGTCATCAGCCTGAGTGGCCACGGCCGCCCACACCGCCTTGGCGGAAGCGGCCGCTACATCGGTGAAAAAACTGTCTTTGTCTGCGTCGGTTACCTGGGTCATAGCCTGTTTTCCTGGGTCAGCGTGATTAATGTTATGTGCTTGCTGCAATGCAGGTACCAGAAGCCTAGCCTAATTCAACCGCTTGCGCCGAGAACCGGCATCGCCCGGGCAGAATCTACTCAGCGGCTCGCAGCGGAAAACAGTACACTGCCCGCAACGTGAAACACTCACATCAGCAGAGTGACCTGGATAGGGAGTGACTATGGTCTCAGAGTTTCAGTTTGCCGTGGTACTGGTGGCGATCATCTTCGGGCTATCGCTGACTCACGTGATGTCGGCGGTCGCGCGCATTGTCTTTGCGCATGCCACTCACCAGTACGGCTTGACGCGCCTGGTCTGGACCTTCTTCACCATCCTGGTGCTGCTGCTGAACTGGTGGGTCACCTTCGCCTGGCAGAAGGTGGAGGTATGGAGCTTTGACCTGTTCATCACCTTTACCACCTGGGCCGGCTTTCACTACTGGCTGGCCATCTCGCTGTTTCCCTTTAACGGTATGGGCACCGATATTCAGATCAAGAACTGGTCCCCGCGGCCTTTTCTCATCATTTTCCTGGGGCTTCTGCTGCTGGATATCGTGCAAACCGCAATGCGAGGCCAGCTCTTTGCCGTGCCCTATTACCTCCACTTCACCTTGCACTACCTTGCGATTACCGTCCTGGCCCTGGTGATCAACACACCGCGACTCTATACCGCATTGGCCTGGTACTTGATGACGACCGTGTTCTGGTGGGGAATGCTCGTGCGGCGCTTCATCAACTAGCCAGCCGCCCGTCTTCAGCACAGAAATCTTGATCCAGGTTAAGCCCGGCAGGGAAATGCCGGCGTCACGACTCGAAAACAGTCAGTTCTGACGGTAAATTCCGGGGACTTGGTTTCCTAACCGGAGAAACGCCATGGGCAAGGCACTGGCTGATTTCGATTTCTTTGACCCCGAGGTCATCGAACACCCCTACGACTTCTACAAGGCCGCACGGGAGGAGGCGCCGGTCTACCAGCTTCCCGGCACCAATATCTACTTCGTCAGCCGTTATGCCGATGTACGCGAAGCGCTGAAGCGCACCGATGTGTTCTCAAACGAATTTGCCGACGAGCTGAACCCGCCGCCGAAAAACCCGGGGGCGCTGGCTATCTACGCCGAAGGCTGGGAGACCGCGGACACCCTGCTCACCGTAGACCCACCGCGGCACCGGGTGTACCGCTCGCTGCTTAACAAGGTGTTCTCCAATAAGCGGGTGGAGGGCATGCACGACTACATGGTGCAGATCGTCAACGAGCTGATGGATGACTGGATCGACGAGGGTGAGGTCGATTTCCTCAACCGCTTCTGTGTGCCCTTCCCCATTTTCGTGATCGCCGACCAGCTTGGCGTGCCGCGGGAGGACATCGAGCTGTTCCGCTACTGGTCAGATCGCTTCGGCTCGAGACTGAGCCAGTTCGCAGATGAGGAGCAGGAAGTGGAGGACGCCCGCGCCATCGTCCAGTTCCAGCACTATTTCGTGGACAAGATTGCCGAACTGCGGGAGCACCCGGCGGACAATATCATTTCCGACCTGGCCCAGGCGCGCATCGACGACAACCGCCTGCTGACCACCGAGGAATTGCTCAGCATCATCCAGCAGCTGCTGGTAGCCGGGAACGAGACCTCGCGGGCCAGTATCGCCGCTGGCGTACTGTACTTTATCGATCACCCGGACCAGTTCATCAAGCTGGAGCAGGACCCCAGCCTGTTGCCCAACGCGGTAGAAGAGATTCTCCGCCTGGCCACACCCTCCTGCGGCCTGTGGCGCAAGGTGAAAGATGACACCGAACTGGGTGGCGTGGCCATTCCGAAGGGCTCTATGCTGATGGTGCGCTTTGCCTCGGCCAATCGCGATGAAGCGATGTTCCATTGCCCGGAGCACTTCGATATCAGCCGCGAAAACGCCTCAGACAACCTCGCCTTCGGCCAGGGCGTGCACTTCTGCCTGGGGGCGCAGCTGGCGCGCAAGGAACTCAACGTGGCCTTTGAGCACCTGATGAAGCGCACCACCCACTGGCGCCTCACCGAGGGCAAGAACACCCTCACCCACTGGCCCAACCTGATTCTGCGCGGCCTCAACGACCTGCATATCAGCTTCGACAAGCGCAGCTAGTTCGAGCCATGGACGACGCCCGGCAGCCGCGAAAGCCAGCGGCTGCACAGGCGTCGCATATCGCCGTTAAGCATGTAGAGACAGGGCAACAGGAACAGGGAAATCAGGGTGCCGAACATAACGCCCCAGACCATGGACATCACCATGGGGGCGACGAAGGGGTCGTCACCGCCCCAGCCATAAGCCGTCGGCAGCAGGCCTGCAAGCGTCGTCACGGAAGTAATCAGGATGGGACGAAACCGGGTAGCCGCCCTGCCGGCGATGCCCTCAACGTCTTCGGAGTCCTCCTCGCGGTTCAGTGAATACACCATCACAACCGAGTCATTCACCAGCACACCGATCAAGCCCAGCACGCCTGTGAGCGCGATAAAGCTCATCGGCAGGCCCTGCACCGCGAATGCTAGCAGCACGCCGGCGAGGCTGAATGGCAGGATGACGAGAATCAGCAGTGCCTGGCTGAACGAGTTGAAGAGCACAATCAGGATGAACAGGATCATGAGTACGCAGGCCAGGAACGCGACACCAAGATTGCCGAACGACTGCGCCTGCTGCTCCAGCTCACCGCCCTGGTAGAAATCGATACCCGGGTACTCGCGGCTCATGTTCGAGCTCAGCAGGTAGTCTCGTAGCTGCGAATTAACGGTGGAGACATCGGTGAGGCCGCGGTCGATTTCCGCGTATACCGTGATGGTTCTCAGCCCGTTGAAGTGCTTGATAAACGCCTCGCCGGGCCGCAGGTGGAAGGTGGCGACCGAGTTAAGGGCCACCGGCAAGCCCTCGTCGTTGACGATAAACATGCC
>JANQIO010000217.1 GCA_028282105.1 Halieaceae bacterium
GACTTGCCAGGTTGGATAGCGTGGAAGAGAACACCGCGATCAGCAGACCGACACTGAGACCGATCAGCCAGAACTCCCGGGTTGAAACGATCTGTTTCATTCCGGGCGGTGCTGCGCTTGGCGCCGGGGCTTGCGTATCAGGGACGGAGGGATCACCGTCGGGCGCCAGCCCCATGTCTTCAGGTTTGTTGCGAATGCTCAGCCAGACCAGGGGCACTGCCACCGCTGACATCAGTGCCAGGTTTTCGAAGGCCCCGCGCCACCCGAAGCTGCTGATCCACCAGGCCGTCACCGCCGGTAGCAACATGCCGCCGGCCGATGAGCCAATGGTCATGATGCCCAGGGCGCGACCGCGGCTGCGCAGGAACCAGCGCGACACCACGGCGCTGGTCGTTACGGGGCCGGCCAGGCCGTTGCACACGGCAAAACTGGTACCGTAAACCAGGTTGAACTCGAGGATCGTAGTGGTGTGCGCCATGGCATAGAGGCTGGCTGCAAACAGCGCTGTACCCAGCGTCATCAGAATTCGCACCGAGAAGTGGTCGACCAGGTAACCGGTAACCGGGCCCACCAGCAGGCTGAGCAGGGTGCCCAGTGTCAGGCTGTACATGACCTGTTCGAGGCCCACGCCAAACTCCTCACGCAGCGGCACCACGAACAGAGTGAAGGTGTAGGTGAAGAACCCCAGCACCATCAGCATGACAACGAAACTGCCACCGACCACGCGCCATCCAAAGAACATCGCTTCACTCCCGGTTATGCGGCGCCCAGTGTAATACACGCTGGCCCGTGATCGGTCAAAACCACTGGAGAATAAATCCACCACTGGCTATGCTTCCGACCCCTATAACAACAGCCTGGTATCCCACCATGAAGCATCTGTTTCTTGTTCTGGCGCTGGCGATCAGTCCGGCCTCCTGGTCTGAAGCCCCGCCGTTTTCCGCCGAAGACGTCTTCCGACTCAACTGGGTCAGCGGTCTGCAGGTCAGCCCCGATGGCGAGTTTGTGGTCTACAGCCATAATTTCATGGACATTATGGAAGACCGTCGCCGCGCCAACCTTTGGCGGGTCGATAGCGACGGTGACAATGCCCGCCCCATTACCACGGGAGCCGTCAACGATCACGGTGCCGTGATTTCGCCAGATTCCGAGCGCGTGGCCTATCTGTCTACCGATGACAAGGGTTCGCAGATCTTCGTACGCTGGCTGGAGGGCGGTGAAACCCTGCAGCTTACCCGCCAGGCCAAGGGCCCGGGCAACCTTGCCTGGTCTCCGGACGGCAAGTACCTGGCCTTCACCATGCTGGTGCCCGCCAAGCCCACGACTATTGGCACCATGCCGGCCGCCCCCGAGGGAGCGGAGTGGGCCAAGCCGCCGACCGTGGTAGACCAGATTCCCTTCCGCTTTGATGGCGCCGGCACCCTGCCGTTGGGCTACACCCACGTGTTTGTTGTGCCGGCCAGTGGCGGCGCCCCGCGGCAGGTAACGGAAGGCGACTTCAACTACGGTGGCCCGGCCTGGGCGGCGGATGGCAACAGCCTGTTCGTGGTGGGCAACCGCAAGGATGACTGGCGCCGCAAGCCGCTGGATTCGGAAATTTATCGCGTCTCTCTTGAGGACGGCAGCATCACCGCGCTGACCGATCGCGACGGCCCGGCCATCGCTGTGAGAGTCTCGCCGGATGGCAAGCGCCTCGCCTGGGTAGGCTTCGAAGACAAGGGCCTCAGCTCGCAGCAGTTCCAGCTACACGTGATGGACGTCGATGGCGGCGAACCCAGCGTGCTGCTGGGCGACCTGGACCGTAGCATCAGCGGCCTGGCATGGGCGGCGGACAGCCGCGGCCTGTATGTCAGCCACGACGACCAGGGCCTCACCAAGTTGGTCAAGGTTGACCTGCGTGGCAAGGCCACCACGATTACCGACCAGTTGACAGGTCTGTCCCTGAGCCGGCCCTACAGCGGCGCCGAATTCGCCGTGGGCGGCAAGAACGTCTACGCCATTACCACCGGCGATGCCCAGCGGCCTGCAGAACTTGCCATTGGCCGCGGCACCGGCAAGCCGCAGATGGTGACAGCGCTCAATGACAATCTGGTGGGGCATCGCGCGATGGCGCCGGTCGAGGAGCTGTGGCTGAAATCCAGCTACGATGACAAGCCGGTCCAGGCCTGGGTGGCCTACCCGCCAGACTTCGACAAGAACCAGAAGTACCCACTGATCCTGGAAATCCATGGCGGTCCACACACTGCCTACGGGCCGCACTTCGCTACGGAAGTTCAGCTCTACGCGGCCGCGGGTTATGTCGTGGTGTATGTGAATCCGCGCGGCAGCACCAGCTACGGCAGCGAGTTTGAGCTGGAGATTCACCACAACTATCCGAGCCAGGACTATGACGACCTGATGTCAGCGGTGGATGCGGTAATTGCGAAAGGCTTTATCGACGAGCAGCAGCTCTACGTCACCGGCGGCAGCGGCGGCGGTGTGTTGACCGCCTGGACCGTGGGCAAGACGGATCGTTTTGCCGCCGCGGTGGTGGCCAAGCCGGTCATCAACTGGATCAGCTTCTCGCTCAGCGCAGACAATCCCGACTACTTCACTCGCTACTGGTTCTCAGAGATGCCCTGGGAGGACGTCAACCAGTACTGGGAACGCTCGCCGTTGTCACTGGTGGGCAATGTCACCACCCCCACCATGCTGTTAACCGGGGAGTCGGACTGGCGCACGCCCATGTGGGAATCCGAGCAGTACCATGCCGCGCTGATGCTTGAGGGGGTGGATACCGCGCTGGTACGCATCCCGGGCGCCTCCCACAGTATTGCCCGGCGGCCCAGCCAGTTGATTGCCAAGGTGGCAGCTATTCTGGGTTGGTTTGAGAAGTACGCTCCCGGGGATGAGGAGTAGTCACCGTAGCTTCAGCCGACGCCAACACTACCAGACAGCCAGCAGATGACTCGGTGACCAGAGATTTGGATTGATCCTCCTGCTCTACTCGGAAACTCGCACGTACTCCCCGGTCACCGTGTCAAACAGCCCGACCCCGCCGACACCAGAGGTAAGCAGGATTTCTTCGTTCATCCACTGAATACTGAGGACGCTCACATCTAGGGGGATACTGTCCCTAAGTACCGTACACTGCTCGCTGTCCAGACTGAAATGCTTGAGACCATCGTCGAGAATCAGTAGCTCCCCATCGCGATAGAGCAAGTCCTGCTGGTTGCCGAGTTTATCCTGCCCACTGGCATCGAAGCAGGCATCGAGAATCACCGTTCGATCACCGGTCTCCATATCGATAGACATGATATTTGCGGATTGCTGATTGGCGGCATAGAGTCGATTGTTTTCAGCATCAAAAGCCAGAGCATTGATGCCGGCAAAGTCGTCGCCTACGCCGTGTGTTCGACCCTGGGACAATACCGTGCGCACGTGCGTTCGAAGGTCCAAGGCAATAACGGCCTCTTCTACCGAGTCTGACAGCAGGAGACGGTTGCCCGCTTTGTCCAGCGCGAGGTCTGAGATGCCTTGGAGCACTGGCCCAAAGGCCGCGGAATTGGCTGTTAGTTGCACCACCTCCTCAGTTTCGAGGTCGACCTCGTAAACGGAGTTTTCAAAGGCTGCGTAAGCCAGGCCGCTTTCTTCGTCTACAGCAAGGCCGGTCGCCTGTTCATTGAACTGTTGGAAGAAGGTGCCAATCTCGCGCCGGTCGCCGCTTGCCAGGTCAATTTCAAGCAGCCTCTCGGTGACATTGCCGCCGTCATCCAGGACGTAGGCGCTGCGTTTGTCCGAGGTCAGGTACAGTCGTCGGCCAAACACGATGCTCACGCCTTCGCCTTGCCGTCTCGAAAAGAACTCTCGGCGCTCGCCGCTCACCAGGCTCACTTGCAGAATCATATCCAGCTGTACGTCACCGATCAGGATTCTGAAATTGTCCGCATCCAGCACGGCTTCCGTAACCTGCGGCAGTGTGAACGGACTGTCGTCTTGCACGAAGGAGAGGATACTGTCGCGGCCTGACTCCAGATCTACCTCGTAGATGGCCGTAGAATTCACAATGTAGAGTTTGTTATTGGCAGCATCGGTGACGAGTTCCTCCACGCTCAACTCGCGCACTGGGAGCTGGGTCCGCTCGCCCGAATCCGTGTCAATGCTGAACAGTGGGCCTGCGAGTGCGGGGTAAACCACCAGTTGATCTCCCATCAACTTTGCGCCACCTAGTATTGAGGCGTCACCCGCCCGGGTGTCGAACTCCTCCAGCATCCGAACCTCGTTCGCGCCCAGGTCAAGCTTCACTATTCGCGAGTTGGTCAGGTTAAGCAGATTGTCCTGAGGCGCGTCGGAGAAACTATAGAGCAGATACACGTCTTCGTGGCCACTTGCGCAGACCAGGTCCCAGAAAAAAGCGCCCGGCGCGAATCCCTCTGACTCCGGGTCAACGGTAACAGTCATCCATCGTGTATCTACCAGGGTCCGTGTATTCAGGCTTCTTAGCTCCAGCGGATCGCTGCCGAATGTCAGGTAGAAAAACTCGCCGGTGTCAGCTTGGTAGCAATGGGGAGGTGGTGCAAAAAACCTGTCCGATAGCAGGGTCTGGCTGCCCCTGGCCAGGTCAATGCTGGTTAATTGTGGCAGGAATCCACTCCCGGATACTGTGCCGATCAGGCGGTTGTTGATTTCGTCCAGGACAAACTGGGTTGGTACTCGGGCACTCTGTATGGCGGCTGTGTCGGCTATCGGGTTCACGTTGCCGCGCCCGTCCTCGACGCCAACGAAAACGGTGTTGGTGCCGGTCTGAAGGTTCAGCGGCAGCCGCCAGCTGACCTCGGTATAAAGGCCACTTTCAACGGTCTGTGCGCCTTCCATCGGTGTGATGCTGGCGCGGGCGCCGTTGACTGTGATCGATACGATGCCATCGGGATCGCTGGCAATGCCTCGAACAGTGACAAACTGGTCCGTGGAGCTTGAGTTTTCCGATGGAAAGAGTATTTCCGTTGTGGCGGATGGTGCGAATTCAGGTTCCAGGTAGATGGGAATATCTTCCTGGAGCAGGGTCAGCAACCCCGGATTCAGGCCGTAACCGGCTGTCGTGAAAGTACAGGGTGCCAGCCGCTCCAGTTCGCTTTGGCACAGCCCTGGTTGCCGCTGCTTCCAACCCTTGAACTCATAGTCCGCTGCGGGTATCGCAATGAAGGTCTCGTCGAACTGGTCATCATCGACATCGACTTCGCAGGATTCGGCTGCCGCGCAGCTATAGTTGCCCGATTCCGTGACGACCGAGCCGCCCTCCGGGACGTCGATGACGATCTTGCAGCCGCTGGTGACGGCGATAGCCAGCGCCAGCAGCAGCGTGTGAGTGTGGCGATTCAAGGTATAAGACATCCCTTTCCCCAGGCAGGCTTCAAGACCAGCCATCTCTACGGACTGGCGGCCGTTGGATTCATTTCGCATCGCCCCTGCAGGACTTACCAGTGTTTCTGGCGACATCCGTGAAGACTGGTTGATGGTCAGGCTCCAAGAATAAACAAACCGCGTTATCTGCGCCATGGCCAACCCCTGTGGTGACTCAAGCGGACATGACGTCCTGGATCAAAGCTGTCCCTCAATGGGTAGCAGGCGATAGAGGTTGGCCTGCAGGCGGCGCCACAGGCTGGCGCCGGGTTCGCCCGAGCGAACCTCCACCTGGTCACCCGACTTGTAGTACCAGCGCATTCTGTCGTTCTCATCCAGCCCCACCTGCCAGGTGAGCCCGGCGAGATCTTCGTCGAGGAAGTCGAGCAATCGCTGGCTGAGTTCCGGTGAGTCAATGAACATGATCAGCTCGGAATTGATTTCTATGGAGCGGGGGTCCACGTTCACCGAACCCAGCCCCAGCGTTCTCGCATCGATCTCAAACGCCTTGGTATGCAGCGTCATCCGCTCGCGGTTCCTGTCTTCGCTGCCCGGCTGTCTATCGGCACGGAGTTCGTAGAGTTCCACGCCGGCGCGCAGCAGTTCACGGCGGTACTTGCGATAGTGGGCGTGCACGGGTACGTGATTGGTAGACGCCAGCGAGTTGGTGATCACGCGTATCCTGACACCTTCGGCGGCTTTGTCCTTCAGCAACTGGCGGCCCACTTCCCGCGGCAGAAAATAGGGCGTGATCACTGTGATCTCGCGCTGTGCCGCCACCACGGCGTCGCCGAGGGCGACCGCGACTACCAGTTCCTCCTCGGCACCGCGGGCCACCTTGAGCTTCTCCGGTCGATCCGAGGCGACCGTGGCCGTGGCCGCAATCAGTGGCTGCTGGCCGTTAAAGACCGCCTCGACCAGCTCGCTCTGGACCGCCCGCCCATAGGCACTGGTGCGCTGGCCTGACACGACGGCCTCCATTGCGCTGCGCCATACGCCCAGCCTGTTTGGCTGGGGTTCGCGGCCCAGCGCTTCCACCGGCAGGCTCAGGCGCGAGTTCCAGAACTGATCGAAGCTCTCGCCCACATCCGCCACGACTGGACCGGTGGTGAGCACTTCAAAATCGTCAAAATTGCCATCGTCCTTCAGCTCGAAGTACTCCGAGGCGATATTGCGGCCACCGACTATGGCCACGGCGCTGTCAACGATAAAGGACTTGTTGTGCATGCGCCGATTGCTGCGCTGGAAGTCCCAGAGCATGCTCCAGAATGCCGGCGAGCGCCTGGACAGCGGATTGAACAGGCGAATCTCGATATTGGGATGGGAAGACAGCGTCGCCAGCACGTCGTCGTTGCGCGGCGTGAAGATGTCGTCGAACAGCAGGCGTACTCGCACTCCGCGGTCCGCGGCGCGCAGCAGCTTGCCGAGAAACAGCATGCCGGCCTCGTCGCGCTTGATCAGGAAGTACTGGGCGTCCACCGAGTGCCTGGCCAGGTCCAGTGCACGCAGCCGCGCACCCAGAGCATCGAGGCCCTGGGGCAGGGGCTGGAAGCCCGATTTGCCAGGGTTCCCAGCCCGCCACCGTTCCGCGAAGGCGGCCAGCGGTGCGCTGCCGTCCGGTTCCATCACGTAGCTTTCCTCCCGCGGATAGTCCATGGGTACGGAAACACAGCCCGCGATGGCAATGAAAAGAAGTGGCGCGAGGCGCTTCGCGAGCAACATAAAGGCCTAGCTTAGGCCGAGGCTCAGCCGGTAAACAAGCTCACTAGTTGGAATACGCCGATGGCGCCAAGGTAAGCGATAGCGCTGTAAGCCAGGAACATTTTTGCGGCCAGGCGGTAGGAGCCGCTCTCGCGGGCCAGAATCGCCAGGGTCGATACGCACATCAGGGCGATGGCGAAGAAGAACAGCAGGGCCACGCCGGAGGCCAGCGGCAAACCGGTGGCCTGGATCTGGTCGACCAGGGGCACCATATTCTCATCAGCCCCCTCGATGCCGAACATGGTGCCGAGGGTGCCGACAAAGACTTCCCGTGCCAGGAAGGAGGTCATGATGGCCACGCCGTAGCGCCAGTCCAGTCCCAGCGGGTCGAACAGGGGTTCGACCACCTGGCCGATCTGGCCGAGCCAGGATGCACCGAGATCGGCGCCGTAGTTGGGGAAGTAGCCGAGGAACCAGACCACCACCGTGACCGTGAAAATGATGCTGCCGGCCTTGGTAATAAAGTGACGACAGCGGTTCCAGCAGTTGCGCAGCAGCGGCGGCAACGCCGGCAGCCGATAAGGCGGCATTTCCAGCACGAAGGGCAGGTCGGTGTAGTGATCCTCCCGGGTTCGCGACACCAGGCCGGTGACGATCAGCCCGGTCATCATGCCGAAGAAGTAGGTGCAGAACATGGCCAGGCCCTGCAGGCCGACCAGGCCGCCCAGCGCAGTGGTGTTGGGGATGAAAGCTGCAATCAGCAGGGTGTAGACCGGCAGGCGCGCCGAGCAGGGCATCAGCGGGATGGCCATGTAAGTCAACAGGCGCTTCATGGGCGAGTCCACCGAACGCGCCGCGTAAATGCCGGGAATAGCGCAGGCGACGCCAGACAGCATGGGGATGAAGCTCTTGCCCGTGAGGCCGAATAGCCGCAGCGGCTTGTGGCAGATCAGCGCCGCTCTTGCCATGTAGCCGGAGTCTTCCAGCAGACCGATGACAAAGGTCAGTACGAAAATCTGCGGCACGAACACCAGGAAGGCGCCGAGGCCGCTGAAGATCGCGTCACTGGTGAAGTCCTTGGCCAGCTGCGGGCCGATCATCGGTACCACCGTGTCGGCCAGCGCGCCCAGGCCGGCCTCCACCGCGTCCATCGCCGGCGCCGCCCAGGTGAAAATCGACTGGAACAGCAGAAACATGATCGCGAAGAAGGCGAAGCCGCCCAGCGCCGAGTGCAGGAAGAAGCTGTCCAGGCGCGCCTGGGTTTTTACCAGCAGGTCGCCACGCGGGCCGTACTTTCCTGCCAGCTGGTGGGCAGTACCCCGCAGCAGGGTGTCCGGTGTTTCCGCCAGCGCGGTGTTCTCACTCCGGTTTTCAACAGGGTTCCGCAGCCAGTCGTTCACCGCATCGAGGCCGTCGCCGGTGCGTGCGGAAATCGGCAGCACCGGGGCGCCGATTTCAGCAGCCAGGCCTTCGAGATCGACTTCTATGTTGTGGCGCGCCAGCACATCCATCATGTTCGCCACGACCAGCGCGCGCTTGCCATGTCGGGCGCACTCCCGCACCACCTGCAGGGTGAAGTACAGGCTCTTCTCCAACCGGGTGATGTCCACCAGGCACAACACCTGGGTGACATCGGGGTCATCCAGCGCTTTGGAAAAATACTCGGTGGCGACCCGCTCTTCTCCGGAAATCGGTTGCAGTGAATAGGTGCCCGGGAAGTCCATCAGCGACAGGTCGGGTGCCGATGCCAGTTTGCCGGTGGCGACATCTACTGTGATGCCCGGGAAATTCGCCACCTTCTGGGACAGTCCGGTGAGGCGATTGAACAGCAGGCTCTTGCCCGAGTTTGGGCTGCCAATAAGAATGATTTTACTCAAGCGAGGTCGGTCTCGACGTTGATGTGGGTGGCGACCTCGTCGTCCAGGGAAAACACGGTATTGGCAACCCGGAACACCTTCGGCGCGCCGAAGGCCGGCGCCTGCAAACAGGAAACGGTTTCACCCGGATGAAAACCCAGCTCCAGCAGCCGAATGCGATAGCTCTCCGCCAGCGCGTCGCCAAAACCGGTGATGCGGCCCTGGTCGCCAGCTCGGAGAGCCCAAAGGGAAGTACTCATAGACACCTACACCGTGGGGACGTTTCAGTGTAGGGAGCCGGCCCGGCAAAGTAAATAAGAACGATTCTCGTTGCGTTTGGCTAGAGCGATATGCCCCAACGGCGTTGCAGGCGCCGGCGTTCACCGGCCAGCACGCTGCGAAGCAGGGCCCGGCTGAGCCGGAAACCGCCGCCGGGTGTCGCCTGGGATTGCCGGGTCACCGGCTTCACCAGGCTCTCGGGAATGTCGACATTCGGGTCGACCCCGAGGAAATCGAACACGTCCTGCAGGGTGCGGCGGTGCGCTTCCAACAGGTCGAGCTGCCTAAGCAGGAGTATCTGCTCCGCAGGAAACACCCGGTACAGTCGCTCGAGCTGTGCCGTGTACTGACCGCGGCGGCGATAGCAATAACGGCCGTGGGCATTCAGCGGCGCACGCGGCGGCCCGCCCTGGCGCCCACAGTATTCCAGCGCCAGCGCCAGTGGCAGCGGCAGCCGCTCATGCCCGCGGGTCACTTCCATACGGTAGTGTGAGATCGCCCGCTCCACCGGGTCGCGCAGCAGCACGATGAGCTTGAGCTCCGGGCGATAGCGCGCCAGCTGCTCGGGAATGTCTGTGTAGAAAAGATAGGCCGGCGTGGCCTCGCCCCACAGTGTGGAGGTCGGGCAGGCTTCGAAATGGGGCAGGTAGCGGTTGTTGATCTGCTCCCGTGGCCAATCCGGACGGTAGTCCGGCGCATCGAACAGATGGCATTCCTTGGGGGTCGCCATGCTGATCGCGGGGTGGGCATCAAGGAAGCTGGCCAGCGCGGTGGTACCGCACTTCTGGGCGCCGGCAATCACGAAGTCGAGGTCTTTCACCCTGCGTGCCCGCCCGGCTTACTGGAAGTCCGCCAGCACGGCCTCGCGGGCGGCCGCCACGGAATAGCTGTTGCGGATAGTATTGCGACCGGCCGTGGACAGCGCCTCCAGCCGCTCCAGGTCCCGGTACAGCCGCTCCAGCTCGGCCTGGAAGTGTTCGTTGGCGGACACACAAAGACTGTTGTTCGCATCGGCAATACCCTCGGCGCCGATCTCGGTGGTGATGACCGGCACGCCTTTCGCCATGGACTCCAGCACCTTGCCCTTGATGCCGGCGCCAAAACGCAGCGGCACCACCGACAGACGTATCTGGCGGTAGAGTTCGTCTACCTCCTCATCTTCCAGGAAGCCGTGAACGATCACCCGCTCCGATGCCAGCTCCGCCACTGTCTCCGGCATATTGGAGCCGACGATATGCAATTTGGCGCCGTCCAGGGCGGCGGCCTTGAACAGGCCGGTGAACCAGAGGATGGCGTCCACGTTGGGGGGGTGGTTGAAGCCGCCGATAAACAGCAGGTCCTGTCGCTCACCGGCCAGGTAATCCACGTCCCAGGGTTTGTCGAAAATATACAGGGGGATCGCTTTGCTCGGGCACCCCGGTTTCAGCTTCCTTACTTCATCTACTTCTACCTGGGAGGGGTAGTACACCAGGTCCACGGCATCGAAGATCTTCAGCTCACGGGCGCGCCAGGCGTCGGCGTCTTCCAGCAGCGCTTTCGACTCCTCAATGGCAGCCTGTCTTTCCAGGCGCAGATAGTGCAGGTCGTGGCCGAAGTAGATCGATCGGGGTTTGGGCGCCATCCCTGCCAGGGTGTCCAGGTATTTCTCAGTGATGTGCGGCCGGTGGAGGTAGATAACGTCGATCATGGCGGCGTGCTGTTGCAGCCACTGGCGCCAGTTCTGGGCGTAGTCGTTGCCGTACAACACCTCAATCCCCAGCTCCTCCAGTTGGCTGGTGTAGGGCTCATGCTTGAAAAAGTTGTCGCCCAGGAATTTGACGTTGAAGCCCTCGTTCACCAGTAGCTTGAGATACTGGTAGGTGGAGCGCGAACCCGCGTCGCGGTCGAAGTGGGGCACGTAATGGTCGACCACCAGTACGGTGCGCCGGAGCTGGGCGCGGTCGCGGGCCTGGAACACGCACTCCCCATTGGGGAAATGTTCGGCGTCCAGCACCGCCTGCCACTTCTGCAGGAATTTCTGCTGATTCACCAGCTGGTGCTGCTTGAGTCCGGTGCTGGTGTCGGTGCCGTGGGAGACCCCTTCGAAGTGGACCACGTTGGACCGCGGCTGGAGCAGCACCTGATAGCCGGCCTGCCGGGCGCTGAAGCACAGGTCCGTATCCTCGTAGTAGGCCGGGGCGTAGCGGTCGTCGAAGCCCCCCAGGGCTTGCCAAAGTTCGCGGCGCACCATCAGGGCGGCGCCGGAAACATAGTCGGCAGGTTTCAGGTAGCTGTAATCCGGTTTTTCCGGGTCGTCGAGCCGTCCGAAGTTCCAGGCGGAGGCGTCCCGCCAGACAATGCCGCCGGCCTCCTGCAGTCGGCCATCGGGAAACAGCAGCCGCGAACCCACAATGCCGGCGTCGGCACAGTCATCAAAGGTGCTGACCAGGCTGTCCACCGCCCCGGGAGTGATCTGGGTGTCATTGTTCAACAGAAAGATGAACTCGCCGCGAGCGCTGCTTGCTGCGCCGTTTACCGAGCGCAGGAATCGCAGGTTCTGCGCATTGCGCCGGTAGGACAGGCCGGGAATCTTACTGATAACGGCCTCGGTGTCATCGCTGGAGCAGTCGTCCACCACAATGATCTCGCAGGCTGTCTTGGGCCGGTGCTTCTGGATGGAAGCCAGGCAGGCCAGCGTGTAGTCGAGTTGGTTGTAGACCGGGATGATGATGGACACCCGCGGCCGCTCGACCAGTTCAAACTGCAGTGCACGGGCGTCGGTATTCTGCTGCAGGTCCAGTTCCAGCCGCTTGCGATCCTGGGACAGCCGCTCCTCGTAATGCCGGAACACCTGGCTGGATAGCTCTGGTTCGGCGTAAACAATCCTGAACAGGTTCCTGATGCGCCGCGGATTGATCAGCTTGAGGGTTTGCCAGGGGTTGCGTCGCGCCTCTTCCAGCAGCCGCCGAAAACCGGGATTCCTGACCAGTGGGCCAAGCAACAGGTTGAAGGGCTTGCGCAGCGGCCAGGTCACTAGTCGCCCCAGCCGAAAGCTGTAGGAACCGCGCAGCTGGTCGCGCTCGCTTCTGGCCTGATCCCGCTCCCGGGAGAGGGTATCGATCGCCGCCTGGTAGCCGGCATCTTTCCGAGCCAGCTCCAGGTGCATCTCGGCCACCTGCGCCTCATAGCCGCTGGCCATCTCGGCGCTCAGTCGTTCACTCTCCGCGGCGCGTTGGTCGGCGTCGGCCCGTGCCGACGCTCCCGCCTGCCTCGCCCGGGTTTCGCCTGCCAGCTCTGCGG
>JANQIO010000077.1 GCA_028282105.1 Halieaceae bacterium
ACCCCTTGGCATTGTTAAACCACTTTACGGTGCCAGTTACCCGCTCACTCATACCACTCATCCTCGACTTGTAGCCCTTTCTTCGTTGTTATATCCAGCCGCGGTACTGCTAGTTTTTTAGTCGTTATCCGCGCCCGGAACTTGTATTCCTTGCATCGAGGGGCTGGCCCGAAGGCCTGCGCTTTACGCGCTGTTGTTAGTAGCGCTGTTAGCGCTTTATCGGTCGCGCTACATGCGCTGTATTTGTTCTACCTGTACCTGCAGCTTTTCCAGTGCCTGCTGCTGGCTATCCAGTTTTTGTCGCTCCTTTTCCACGACTTCGGCCGGAGCCTTGTCGACAAAGGCGGCGTTGGAGAGCTTCTGCCTGACCCTCTGTGCATCCTTGTCCAGCTTGTCGATCTCTTTGGCCAGTCGCGCAAGTTCAGCTTCGCGATCAATCAGGCCCGCCATGGGGACGAGGATTTCGAGGTCATCTACCAGCGCCGCGGAGGCTGCCGGTGCCTCTTCCCCGTCCTGCAGGAAGCGGATGTCGGACAGCTTTGCGAGCTTGGTTAAAAACGGAGCGTTGTCTTCCAGCCTGGTTTTATCTTTATTGTTACCGTTGCGCAGCAGTACGGAAATTTCCTTACCGGGCGGGATAGCCATTTCCCCGCGTATATTCCGTATGCCGACAATCACAGCTTTCAGCCATTCTATATCCGCCGTCGCGGAAGTGTCTATTTTTTTGTCTTCTGCCAGGGGGTAGGGCTGCAGCATGATTGTTGAGCCTTCGCGGCCTGCCAGCGGCGCTACGCGCTGCCAGATTTCCTCCGTAATAAATGGCATCATCGGGTGCGCCAGGCGCAGGGCCGCTTCCAGCACCCGAATGAGCGTACGGCGGGTGCCGGTCTTCAGCGCGTCACTGGCAGCGTCATCCCAGAGGGTCGGCTTGGACAGTTCCAGGTACCAGTCGCAGTACTCGTTCCAGATGAACTCGTAAATAGCCTGGGAGGCGAGATCGAAGCGGTAGTTGCCAATGGCGCGTTCCACCTCGGCCTCGGTTTCCTGCAGACGTGAGATGATCCAGCGGTCCGCCAGGCTCAGCTGGAAGCTCTCACCCTCGGCGCCGCAGGCGGCGTCTTCGCAGTTCATCAACACATAGCGTGCGGCATTCCAGATCTTGTTGCAGAAGTTGCGGAAGCCTTCGATTCGGCCCACGTCGAACTTGATGTCACGCCCGGTGGAAGCCAGCGAATAGTAGGTGAAACGCAGGGCGTCGGTACCGTAGGCGGCGATGCCTTCCGGAAACTCTTTGCGCGTCATTTTCTCGATCTTTGCGGCCAGCTTGGGCTGCATCATGCCGGAGGTACGCTTCTCAACCAGCGGTTCCAGTTCAATGCCGTCGATCAGGTCGATGGGGTCCAGTACATTGCCCTTTGACTTGGACATCTTCTGGCCGTGGCTGTCCCGCACCAGGCCGTGCACATACACCTTGTGGAAGGGCACCTCCTGGCGGAAATGCAGGGTCATCATAATCATCCGGGCCACCCAGAAGAAGATGATGTCAAAGCCCGTCACCAGTACGCTGCTGGGGTGGAAGGTGGCGAGATCTTCCGTGTCTTCGGGCCAGCCGAGGGTGGAGAAGGTCCACAGCGCGGAGGAGAACCAGGTATCCAGCACGTCCTCGTCCTGGCGCAAGCTGACGTCCGCCGAGATGCCGTTGGCCTCGCGCACGGCGGCCTCGCTCGCGCCCACGTAGACATTGCCGGCTTCGTCGTACCATGCGGGGATGCGGTGCCCCCACCAGAGCTGGCGCGAGATACACCAGTCCTGGATGTCCCGCATCCAGGCAAAGTAGGTGTTCTCCCATTGCTTCGGCACAAACTCGATGTCGCCGTTTTCCACCGCGGCAATCGCCGGCTTGGCCAGCGTCCTGGCGTCCACGTACCACTGCCAGGTCAGGTAGGGCTCGATAACCACGCCGGAGCGGTCGCCGCGCGGCACCTTGAGGGTGTGGTCCTCGATTTTCTCGAGCAGGCCCTGGGACTGGAGGTCCTCGACGATACGCGCGCGGGCCTCGAAGCGGTCCAGACCGCGGTAGGCCTCGGGCGCCTCGTCGTTGATGGCGGCGTCGACAGTGAGGATATTGATAACGTCGAGCTGGTGGCGCTGGCCCATGTCCCAGTCGTTGAAGTCGTGGGCGGGCGTGATTTTTACGCAGCCGGTACCGAACTCGCGGTCGACGTAGTCGTCGGCGATGATCGGTATCTGGCGCCCGGTCAGCGGTAGGTCGATTGTGCTGCCCACCAGGTGACGGTAGCGCTCGTCCTCCGGATGCACTGCGACCGCACTGTCGCCGAGCATGGTCTCCGGGCGAGTGGTGGCCACTACCAGGTGCCCCGAGCCGTCGCTGAGCGGGTAGCGCAGGTGCCACAGGGAACCCTGCTCTTCCTCGGAGAGAACCTCAAGGTCGGAGATCGCCGTGTGCAGTGCCGGGTCCCAGTTGACCAGGCGCTGGCCGCGATAGATCAGACCTTCCTGATGCAGGCGAATGAAGACTTCCTGCACCGCGCTGGACAAGCCGGGGTCCATGGTGAAGCGTTCCCGTGACCAGTCCATGGAGCTACCCAGGCGACGGAGCTGGCGGGTGATGGTGCCGCCCGAATGCTCCTTCCATTCCCAGACCTTTTCCACGAACTTGTCGCGGCCCAGCTCGTGGCGATCAGTTCCCGCCGCCTCCAACTGGCGCTCCACGACCATCTGGGTGGCGATACCCGCGTGGTCGGTACCCACCTGCCATAAAGTGTTGCAGCCGCGCATCCGGTGGTAGCGGATCAGCGCGTCCATGATGGCCTCCTGGAAACCGTGGCCCATGTGCAGGCTGCCGGTCACGTTCGGCGGCGGGATCATGATGGAGTAGGGGGTACCCTCGCCGCTGGGGGCGAAATAGCCGGAGTTCTCCCAGTGTTTATACCAGCGGGATTCGATGTTCGCGGGCTGGAAAGTCTTGTCCATGAAGCTGTGCGGCTGTTCTGAAAAGCGCGCGATTATATCAGAGATCGCGCTTTTCGATGGGGTAACCGAAGTGTTTGTAGCGCTTCCAGGAATCGCGCAGCGGCTCTCGTATCGCCGGATCCTGCACCACGATTTCCAGCACCCTTTCGAAGCGGCCGACAAAGTCGGGCACGGCCAGGGCGAGATTGATCATGACATCGTGGTGCTCGCCGGGGTCCGCGCCCCAGCCAATGGCCAGGTGCTCGGCGTCCTCACTGCCCAGCAGGCCGTGGGGCAGGAAGCTCTGGCGGCGAAAGCCCCAGAGCAGCTCGTCCAACTGCCGCGCGGCGGCCTCGTCGCCGGTGTGCAGGTAAATGCGGTGGCCTTCGCGAAAGGCTTTCTCGGCCAGGCGGCAGGCGAATAGCTGGCGCTCCCCGGGGTCTTCCTGAGGCAGCACATAAAAGTCGACCCGGGTCATCCAGCCGGCCTTCGCGAAACCCGCCCTAGCCCAGCTTTACGCCGGCGCGGTCCAGCAGGTAGTGGCTGAGCATACCTACCGGGCGACCGGTGGCACCTTTCGGCGCACTGTCCCAGGCGGTGCCGGCGATATCCAGGTGGGCCCACTTGTACTTCCTGGTGAAGCGCGCCAGGAAGCAGGCTGCGGTGATACTGCCGCCCCCGGGGCCGCCGATGTTCTGGATGTCGGCAAACGGCGAGTCGATCTGCTTCTGGTAGTCATCCCACAGGGGCATGCGCCAGGGGCGATCGTGGCTGCTGTCGCCGGCAGCGGTGAGCTGTTCTGCCAGCTTGTCGTCGTTGGCATACATGCCGTGGGCGTGTGAGCCCAGGGCCACTACGCAGGCGCCGGTCAGGGTGGCGATATCGATCACCGCCTGCGGCTTGAAGCGTTCCGCGTAGGTAAGGGTGTCACACAGAACCAGGCGGCCCTCGGCGTCGGTATTAAGAATCTCAATGGTCTGGCCGGACATGCTGGTCACCACGTCGCCGGGCTTGGTGGCCTTGCCGCTGGGCAGGTTCTCGGAGGCGGCGACCAGCGCCACCACGTTGATGGGCAGGTTCATGGCGAGTACGGCATTCATGGTGCCGAACACGCTGGCAGCGCCGCACATATCAAACTTCATTTCGTCCATTTTGGCGCCGGGCTTGAGGCTGATACCGCCGCTGTCAAAGGTAATGCCCTTGCCCACCAGTACGAAGGGTTTCTTGGAGGCTGCCGCCCCCTTGTACTGCATAACGATCAACTTGGCGGGCTGCTCACTGCCGGCGCTCACCGACAGGAATGAGCCCATGCCCAGCTCGCGCATCTGCTTCTCTTCCAGAATGCGGGTAGTGAGTTTGCTGTTAGCCCTGGCCAGCTTCCTGGCCTCGTTGGCAAGGTAGCTGGGGGTACAGATGTTGCCCGGCAGGTTGCCCAACTCACGGGCGACGTTGATGCCTTCGCCGATGTGCTTGCCGAGCTTCAGGGCCCGGTTGGCGGCGGCCGTCTTGATAGCCTCGCCACAGTTGACCTGCAGGCGGGCGGTGGCCAGGCCGGGGCGCGGCTTGCTGAGGGTTTCCGTGTACTGGTAGCTGGCCGCTTCAGCGGTGCGGGCCAGTTGCTCCAGCAGCACTCCCATGGGTACATCTTCACAGGCCAGCTCTTCGGCGTGCAGGATGGCGTCCTTGGCCTTGCAGGACTTAAGGCCCTTTACGACCGCGGCGACCACCTTGCGAACAGCCGCCGCACCGAGCTTGCTGCGCACGCCCGCACCCACCAGCAGGATGCGCTGTACACCCTTGCTATCCCCGGTGTGCAGCAGCAGGGTTTCGCCGGCGTTGCCGCTGATATCGCCGGCAGCAACTGCGGCGCTGACAATGCCCTTGTAGCGTTTGTCGAGTTGCTTTGCCGCGCCGCTGAGCTGCTTGCGTGGGTAAACGGGTGCGACGGCACAGGCGGTTTTTACGGCGCCGGCGTCCTTCAGAGTCTTGGCGGAAATATCCATGGCGAAATCCTGCGATGTGTTCCAAACTGATGAAGCTCGGGATTTTATGACGAAACGCCAATAAGCTGCGAGCGTTGGCGGCCTGGGCCAGCCTTCGCGTCAACACTTTGTTTGGCTTAAACGGCCACAGTGTAGGAGGAAGCATGCGAATCTCGGGGCACAGGGACGCACCCGCCGGCCTTCTGCGGCCGCTGCTGCCTGGGCTGATCCTGCCTTTTTTACTGTCTTCATGTCGCCTGCTGTTTGTGGTGGAGGGCGAGGGTTTCGTGGTGTCTGCTTCCAGTCAGGCGATATACCAGCACGGGGCCATTATCGAGATTGACGGCGCCTTCAGCGACATCTTCCGGCCACTACCCTATCCCGGGCATAGCTTCTCCGGATGGGGAGCCCTGTGCCGTAATCAGCCTGTGGAGTGTCCGGTGCAGATACCGGAATCACTGGTCAGCTTCGACGTGGACGGTGAGCTTGAACCGCGGTTCCTGTCGGGCTATGACGGCCCCCTGCGCCATACCGGAGGCAGCTTTTACGACTCTGACGTGCCTGACAGTGGGCGATTGACGATTCCCCTGGAGGATTTGGATATCGAAGGGCTGGCCAGCGGCGACAACTCGCTGCAGCTCTATCTTGCCAGCCGGGAACTGGACTTCCTGCTGGCGGGTGAGCGAGTTGGCGGCAGCTTTGAGTTTTCTCTTGTCGAGCCGGGCTTCAGCTACAGCGATCTCTGGCTGCTGGTCTCCGCGGTGGACAGTGACGGCAGGCTGGCGACCGTGGGCCTTGAGGCCGAGACACCGCTGACTGCTGACGCCGCATCGCTGAGGGCGTTTCGATCAGATTCTCCCTACGCCGATGTGTTAGCCGGCTGCGCAAAAGTGATGTCGGCATTTTCCGTTTGTGAATTCAGTGAGCTGCCACTGCTGGGCATGGAAACCACTAATCCTGACCTCGAAGAGGTGATGGCGCGCCTGGTCGTGTCGCACGATTGGATGGGCGTGCGTTTCCAGCAGCTTATGCAACGCATGCCTGACGACATGTTGCAGATGTTTCGCGGTGTCACCGCCATTGTTATCTCGGCGAATGTCAGGCCATCGTTCTACTACCCACTCACCGGTGCAATCCATATAGATCCGGCGTTGATCTGGCTTCTAAACGAGGAAAAGGCGACGGTGTCCAAGGCGCCGGATTTCCGGGCGAATTTCGGAGATGAGCTGGATTTCCGCTATTTCGCCGAATACCTGGAGGGAATCTTTGCGGCCTTCGAGCTATTTTCCCTGGAAGATAACCGCGAGCGTAGCCTGCGCGACGCAGAGCGGTTGTTTGGCATCGTGATGTATCACGAGCTGGCGCACGCCAATGATTTTGCTCCCCCATTGCGCATGGGCACGCTGTCACCCACAGACAGTATGCTCGAAGCCTACGCGGCAAACGAACCCTATTCAGCCACCGCGGTACTGGAAGCGACCAGTCCGCTGCGAGCAGACCTGGTCAAGGAAATGGCGGCCATCAGTTTCGGCGGCCTGGAGCCCAGTGCGAGCCAAAAACAGGTGACCGCGTTCCAGGTAGGTACCGCCTTTGGGGGCGATCTGGCCGTAGATTATTACGGCCACTACACCGGGTTTGAGGATACTGCCATGCTGGTGGACCAGGTCATGTCCCGTCATCACTTCGGTATAGATTACCTGTCCGCCTTTGTCACACGCCCGGCCATTGAGAGCCTGGCGGCGTGTGACGACTACCGGGTCGGCTGGGGTCAGCTGGGGCGGATTGGCGACCCGGCGGTGTCTGCCCGGGCGGAGCTTGTAATGCAGGTCATTCTGGGCAGATCCGATGTGTCTTCCTACTTTGCGAATCTGCCGCCCGCCAGGACCCTGCAGGTGGGAACGGGTTACTGCACCGCGGCCGGCAGAGCGCTGGTAGGCGCCAGTGCCCCCCAGCGCCTGCGTCAGCCTTACACGGGCAGACTTCCCGAGTTGCCCGTTAAGCGTGTGCCGAGGGTGCTGCGTCTTTACCAGTAGCTGTCTTGCCAGCTTTGGGCAGTAGCTCCAGATCGGTGCGAGAAAAATAGTCATGCCAGCAACGTTTGTTGCGATCCACCAGACTCCACAGATAGCCGGCACCAGCAGGTAGCAGAGACACGGCCGCCCCCAGGCAGCGCAGCAGCGCCTGCCCGGCGCTGATCGCCTCGCCATCGAAGCTGCGCAACCGCAGGCGCCAGGCCTGCATGCCCAGGGTCTGGCCCTTTAGCAACCAGAAATAGCTGTAGAAGCCGACAATGCAGCCGACAGTCAGTAGCTGCACCAGCCAGGGGGGCAGAGTGGCGCTGTAGTCGCCGTCGCCAGGGTTGCCGCTGATCGCGACACCGATGCCCGTCGCCACCGCCACCACGGCCATGATCATGGGCAGTACCAGGAAGGTGTCGTAGAGCATGGCGGCCAGCCGCCGAAAGATACCTGGGCGTTCAAACTGTTGCATTTCTGGGTGCTTCTCCTGGTGTTTCGCCAGGCGGGGCACTTTCGCGCTTGCCCTGCCGTGATACAGTCGCCGCATGAATGTGTTGCTGGTCGAAGACGACAACCGGGTGGCAGATTATATCTGCGAGGGCCTCGGCAGTGCAGGTATTAACGTGCAGCATGCTGAGGATGGCACCAGTGGCCTGCAACTGGCCCGCGAGGGCCGCTTCGATGTCATGGTGTTTGATCGCATGCTGCCCGGCCTGGACGGGCTCAGCCTGGTGCAGGCGCTGCGCAACGACGGCATTGCCACGCCGATCCTGATCCTCAGCGCTCTGGGTGAGGTGGATGACCGGGTCAAGGGGCTACAGGCCGGCGCCGACGACTACCTGGGCAAGCCTTTCGCCTTCGCCGAACTGCAGGCGCGCCTGGAAGTGCTGGCGCGGCGCAGTGCCGATGAGTCCAGCCCGAGAGTATTGACCGTGGAAGACCTGTCCATGGACCTGCTCAGTCAGCAGGTCGCACGCGGTGACACTCCGATCAAGCTGCAGCCGCGCGAATACAAGCTGCTGGAGTACCTGCTGCGCAATGCCGGACGGGTGGTGACGAGAGCCATGTTGCTGGAACATGTCTGGGGCTATCACTTCGACCCGCAAACCAACGTTATCGACGTGCACATCAGCCGCCTGCGCCAAAAAATCGACCGGGACTTTCCCAGCACACTCCTGGAGACCGTGCGCGGCGCGGGCTATCGCCTGGGGCCACCATTGCCCGATGAGGACGCCCCGTGAACCTGCGAGCCATTCTCACCAGCCTGACTTTCAGGTTCATGCTGCGCTATGTGCTGGTGCTCAGCCTGGCCGTGTTCCTGGTAATGGCGCTGATTTACGGCGCCTTCACCTACAGCTACTTCCAGGAGTTGCAGGATGCGGTGGTGGACGAACTGGATACCGTCAGCCTGATCTACAGCGGCCAGGGTCAGCCGGGTGTCGAGCAGTACATCGCCGATCGCGGCCGGGACGCAGAGGCGCGGCAGTTCCAGTACCTGCTGGTCGATGCAGAGTACCAGAGGGTTGCCGGCACGCTGGAGGCGTGGCCGGAGTACCGGGAGCTGGGGGAGGGCTGGATTGCCTTTGGCCTGACCTTGACCGGCTTTGACGAGGGCGGCCGCGAGGAGTTGCTGGGCCGGCCGCTGAACCTGCCCCAGGGTGGCTACCTGCTGGCGGCACTGCGTTACAACCAGGTGATCGAGTCTGCACGGCTGGTGTTTATCACCCTGCTGCGCACCATGATTGCCACGGTGTTTCTCGGTGTGATTGGCGGCTTCTTCGCCGCCGCCAACACCCTGCGGCGTATCGACAGCGTCAACGAGGGCATCGACGACATCGTGCACGGTGACCTGTCGCAGCGCATTCCACTGGGTGATTCCGTGGGTAATGTGCGCCGCCTGATCGAGAACTTCAACAGCATGCTGGACCAGACCGAGTCGCTCATGCACGGCGTGCGAACGGTGTCAGACAACATCGCTCACGACCTGCGTACGCCGCTCACTCACATCCGCAACAACCTGACCAGGCTGAAGCAAACCCTGCCGGCGGACAGCGGCGAGGATGTGCAGGCCATCATCGACGAGTGCGACGATATCCTGTCGACCTTCAACGCCCTGCTGCGTATTGCGCAGTTGGAGGCGGGAAACCGCATCTCCACGTTCTCACGGGTCGACCTGGAGGAGCTGGTGCAGGACGTGGTTGAGCTGTATGAGCCCCTGGCCCAGGAGAAAACGGTGACAGTGGCCTGCTCTGGAGGGGAGGGCGTGAGCTGGGATGGCGATCGCGACCTGATTTTCCAGATGTTGGCCAACCTGCTGGACAATGCGGTGAAGTACACGCCGCCCGGTGGCCGGGTCGAAGTGCGGCTGGCGGCCAATGACTCGGGCCAGCCGAGGATTAGCGTGGCAGACAGCGGCCCCGGCATCCCCGAAACCGATCGAGAGAATGTGTTCCAGCGTTTCTTTCGGCTGGAATCCAGCCGGAAGCAGCCCGGCAGCGGGCTGGGCCTGAGTCTGGTGAAGGCGGTGGTGGCACTACACCGGGGAACTATCCAACTGTTGGATAACGGCCCGGGGTTGCGGGTAGAGGTGTCGCTGGGCTAGCTCAGCCGGGCGTGTCGAAGGTGCTGGCCAGCTTGATATGGCTGGTGTCCGGTGCTTCCGGCTCGTCCTTGCTGCGGTAGGCCGCTTCCAGCATGTCGCTGCCTTCCGGGGCGAGGTCAATCGCACTGGTATCGACGGCGACCGGTTCCCGTTCGTCATCGAGGTGAGGGATGTCTTCTCCCACTTCGCCCATGCTGAGATGACTCACGTCCGGGTCCAGCTCCACAACGGCTTCCTCCAGGGTGGGAATCTTCTCACCCACGTCACCCATGCTCATGTGGCTGGTGTCCGGCGCGGGAGGCGCCTCGCGCTCAACGACCTCCGCTTCACTAAACTCGGGCGCGAGGTGAATAGCGCTGGTATCGATGTCCAGTTCTTCGAAGCCGGCGCGCTCGTCCTCGCGCAGCACATCACTGCCGGCGGGGGCCAGACTGAAACTGTCGTCGGCGTCCGCCGCCGTGCCGACCGGGGCGGCGTCCGTAGCGGCGGTGCCCGCAGCGGCGGCTGTCGAAGCGCTCGCGTCCGGAGCATCCGCCTCCGGCGCCGGCTCCCCGGTGAGTGCCGCCAGCCGTTCGGCCATGCTCTGTTTTTGCGGAGCGGGCTGTTCAGGGGCGGCCGGCGGCGTAGCGGCCGATGCAGTGCTTGTGGCTGCCGGTTTCTCGGCCGCGTGCGCACGAATCAGCGGCACGGCGCCGGCTTTCTGCATGGCGGCCTTGTACTTGATCGCGGCCTGCTTTTCCACGCCGCGCTTGATCAGCTGCGGTTTGCCGGAAAACAGTTTCTCGACGGTGGCCGGGTTGGCATTGAACAACCTGGCGACATTCTCGCGCACGGCGGCCTCGTCGTGGCCGTCGACGATTTTACCCGCATAGTAGATGTCATAGAGGTCGCTCATAGGCCAAGTATATGCCCGGCCCCGGGCCGCAACAAAAGCTTTGATTTGATAAGATTAGGGGTTCTGTAACAACGAGATTCAGGCCCAGATGACGGTAGCTGTGCAGGATCACCGGGTGCCAACACGCTATGTCCTGTCCCTGTTGCGCCTGATCCCCGCCGACTCCCCGGTACAGCGCGGGATTCTGGATTCGGCCGGCCTGGAGTTCGATCCGCTGGATGTCGACGCGCCGGGCTGGCGCGCCGATGTCAGCGCCATGCAATACAGTCGCGTCTACCAGCAGGTGCTGGCCTCTATTGAGGATGAGAGCTTTGGGCTCAAGCCCGGCGTGGCGGTGTCGCCGGGCGCCTTCCGTATGATGTGCTACGCAGTGATGTCCTGCGAAAACCTGGGCCGCGCCATTCGCCGCGCCTCGGATTTCTACCGCACCCTGTTTCCGCAGCAGCTTCCGCTGTATGCCAATTTCTCGGAGCAAACTGCCCGGGTCGGTTACCGGGAGGCTCTGTCCGTAGCTGGCGGTCCGGACGCCGACGCGCCGGTTGATATCCTCGATGTCTACGCCCTGTCCGCCTGGCACCGGTTTTTCGGCTGGTTAACCGGTCGCGCCCTGGAATTGAGACGAGTGGACTTTGTCGGGCGCAAGCCGGCCTCGGCGGCCAAGTACCGGGAATTGTTTGCGTGCCCGGTGTATTTCGGTCAGCCGGCCAACCTGCTCTATTTCGATAGTGCCAGCCTGCGGCTACCGGTGGTACACACCGAGCAATCGGTTGATGAATTCCTGCGCACCGCCCCCTACCAGCTACTGACCATGACCCGAGATCGACACGGCCAGAGCCTGGTGGCCCGGGTGAGGGCGATGATCGGCTATGACTTTTCTGACGGTTTCCCGGGTTTCGATACCATCAGTCGGGCTTTGAACATGTCGGCGCCCACTCTGCGACGTCGGCTGAAGAAGGAGGGTACGACCTTCCAGCAGCTCAAGGACGAATGCCGCCGGGAGGCGGCCTGCCGCTATCTGGGCCAGGCCGATCTCTCGATCAATACGGTGGCCGACCACCTGGGCTTCACCGATCCCAGCGCCTTCCATCGGTCCTTCAAGAAGTGGACCGGGATGACGCCCGGCGCCTTTCGCGCTGGTCTACTGGAGGGTTCCATCACGCCAGAGGGGCAGTATAATCCGCCGCCATGACAGTACAGCAGCAGATAGAACAGAAGCTCGCTGACGCCCTGGCGCCAGCGCACCTGGAGGTTCACAACGAGAGCCACCAGCACAATGTGCCGCCCAATTCCGAAACCCACTTCAAGGTGGTGGTGGTAGCAGACGGCTTTGCCAGCCAGCGCAAGGTGGCGCGTCACCAGTCAGTCTACGCCCTGCTGGGCGAGGAGCTGGCCGGGCCAGTGCACGCCCTGGCGCTGCACACCTATACCCGCGCCGAGTGGCAGGAGCGCTTCGGCGAGGCGCCCATGTCGCCGCCCTGCCTGGGCGGCAGTAAAGCCGAGGCCAGCCAGGGTGGGGGAGACCCGGCGTGACTGACACCGTCGTCGCGGCGCTGTACAAGTTCGTTACCCTGCAAAACTACCGAGAGCTGCGCGAGCCTTTACTGGATGAGTGCCTGGCGGCGGGTACCCGCGGTACGCTCCTGCTGGCGGCGGAAGGCATCAACGGCACCATAGCCGGCAGTCGTGAGGGCATCGATCGGGTATTGGCCTACCTGAAAAGCGACCCCAGGCTGGCAGAGCTGGAGCACAAGGAGTCCTTCGACGACCACCTGCCGTTCTACCGCATGAAGGTGAAGCTCAAGAAAGAGATTGTCACCATGGGAGTGGAGGGTGTGGACCCCAATCGGCAGGTGGGTACCTATGTCAAGCCGGCGGACTGGAACGCGCTGGTGGAAGACCCCGAAGTGCTGCTGATCGATACCCGGAATGACTACGAGGTGGCGATCGGCAGTTTTAAAGGCGCCGTCGATCCCCACACAACCACCTTTCGTGAGTTCCCCGCTTACGTGCGCAACCACTTCGACCCGGAGAAACACCGCAAGGTGGCCATGTTCTGCACCGGGGGCATCCGCTGTGAAAAAGCCTCGGCCTTTATGCTGGGTGAGGGCTTCGAAGAGGTGTTTCACCTCCAGGGTGGCATCCTCAAGTATCTCGAAGAAGTACCGCCGGAAGAGAGTACCTGGCAGGGCGAGTGCTTCGTGTTCGACAACCGCGTGTCCGTCGATCACCACCTGCAGAAGGGACAATACGACCAGTGCCACGGCTGCCGGCATCCGATTACCGAGGCAGACAAGCTGTCGCCGCTGTATATGAAGGGCGTCTGTTGCCCCGGCTGCCACGATAGCCTCAGCGATGACCAGAAGGCTCGCTTTGCCGAGCGGCAAAAACAGGTCGAGCTGGCGGCAGCGCGCAAGCAGCAGCATATCGGCGCGCCACCGCCTGAGCGCCAGCGCGCAGCGGCAATGCAGAACCCACACCCTGACGCCGCCGAGGGCTACTAGATGCTAAGCTGCGGGGAAGCGCTGGTTACGCTGCTCGAAGGCTACGGCGTAGACACCGTGTTCGGGATTCCCGGCAACCATACGGTGCAGCTATACCGCGGGCTCGGCCGTTCGTCGATTCGCCATGTCAGCCCCCGGCACGAGCAGGGCGCGGCCTTCATGGCCGACGGCTATGCGCGGGCGTCCGGCCGCGTTGGCGTGTGCTTCCTGATTTCCGGCCCCGGCCTTACCAATGCCGCTACCGGCATGATGCAGGCGCTGGCCGATTCCATTCCCATGCTGGTCATTACCGCTGTGGCCGCGCGGCGCGACCTGGGCATGGGCGAGGGCCGTCTGCACGAACTGCCCGACCAGGGCGCCCTCGCGGCCCAGTGCAGCCGCTTCAGCCATACGCTGATGGATCCACAGGACTTGCCGAGGGTGTTGGCCCGCGCCTTTGCCGTGTTTGCCAGCCAGCGGCCCGGGCCTGTGCATATAGAATTGCCGCTGGACGTGATTACCGCCGAAGTCGGTGAGCTGGATACAACACCCTGGCCGCCACCCGCCACCACGGGACCGGATCCACGCGCCGTCGCGGAGGCGGCCGCCCTGTTGAAACAGGCGCGCCAACCCGTAGTCATACTCGGCGGCGGCGCTGTCGCTGGCGCCGCCGAAGCGCGGGCACTGGCAGAGCTGCTGGACGCACCGGTCTGCAATACCGTAAATGCCAAGGGCGTCGTGCCTGAATCCCACCCGCTGGCGGTGGGTTCCAGCCCGTCACTGGCGCCGGTGCGCGACGCGCTGGCTGCCGCCGACGTGGTGCTGGCGGTGGGTACCGAGTGGGCCGAAACCGATTACGACATGCTGTTCCTCGGTGAGATACAGCGTGAAGGCAAATTGATTCGGGTGGATATCGACCCCCAGCAACTGGCGCGTAACCAGCGCCCGAGCCTGGCAATTGCCAGCGACGCGGCGCTGTTTATGAGAGCACTGGCGGACCAGCTTGAACCCGCGGAGCGGGGCGGTGCCCTGCGTACAGCAGCGATTCGCGACGCAGTGCGCCAGCAGCCGCACTATCACGCTGAGATGCAGGCGCTGTTTTCCTGTCTCAAGAGCGCGTTGCCGGAGCTGTTACTGGTCGGCGACTCGACCCTGCCCACCTACTACGCCGTGTGGCAATACGAGTGTCAGTACCCCAGACGCTACTTCCATTCCGCCACCGGCGGCGGCACCCTGGGCTACGCCATCCCCGCCAGCCTGGGCGCAAAACTGGCACAACCCGAGCTGCCGGTTGCCGCCCTGATCGGCGACGGCTCCACCCAGTTCACCCTGACTGAACTGGCAGCCGGTGTCGAAGCAGGCCTGCCCGTGGCAGTGCTGATCTGGAACAACAGTGGCTACCATGAGATCCGCCAGGGCATGGTGGCCGCCGAAGTCGAGCCCGTCGGCGTCGACATTTTCACCCCAGACCTGGTGGCCGCCGCAACGGCACTGGGCTGTCATACCGCCAGGCCACGGGACCTCGACCGGTTGGCGGATTGCCTGAAACAGGCGGTCCGGCAGGATCGCCCCACGGTCATCGAACTGCGGCAGGAAGACTTCCTGACCCAGCCCGCCGGCGACTGGTACTAGCTCTTTATAAGACCGCTCTAGATCTATGCCCTGTTCGCAAACCGAGGGGCGAGTTCGAGGCAGGGCGCTCTGCAGATGAAACGCCGTTTTTTAGCGAAAGATGTTGGTCGAGGCGTACTGTCCAGCGTAAGGCACTCCGTGAAAAAAGCGCTGCTGCCGAGCGGCAAAGGTGAGGCAGTGCGTGCCCGTAGTGGTGCACCTCGATAGTAATTGAGGCGAGCTCACGGTGGTGGTGCACCCCGATAGTAATTGAGGCGAGCTCACGGTGGTGGTGCACCTCGATAGGAATTGAGGCGAGAGGCTTTAGCGGTTCTATAAAAAGAAAAAGCCCCGCATGTGCGGGGCTTCTCGTATGGATAGCTTCTTCGAATTAGAAGAAGTTGTAGGTGACCTCTGCGCCGTAACGAGCACCAGGCATAACCGGTGCGAAGGTGCCACCCAGCGGGAAGCCGCCCAGGTCAGCCGGCAGCTGGGTATCGTTGCCGAAGAACACCTCGTCCAGCAGGTTGCGACCGTACAGCGAGAACACCCAGTGGCCGTCGTTGGAGTAGAAGTCGACACCAGCGTCAACGATGTCCACTTCTTCAACAAAACCGCGGTTGTCATCGGTGTAGGCGAAGTCATCCCGGTAGGACCAGCTCACCCGTGAGGTCATAAAGCCCCAGTTGCCCAGCTCCAGGTCGTGGGTCAGGCCCAGGCTCCAGGTCAGTTCCGGTGCACGCGGAATGTCCAGGCCTTCGTCCTGGCCGTCAACCACGCCGTCGCCGTTCAGGTCGAAGCGAACTTCGTCGTATTCGGCGTCGATGTAGCCGGCGGAGGCCATCAGCAGCAGGTTCTCGGTCAGGCTGATGGTCGCATCAAACTCGGCACCGAAGATGGTGGTGTCGGCGGTGTTGCGAATCAGCTGTACCACACCGGAGGTCGCGCTCGGCAGGTTGATTTCACGCTGCTGGTCTTCGATCTCCGTGTAGAACACGGCCATGTTGAAACGGCCCCAGTCGTTGGTGGACTTGTAGCCGATCTCAAAGTTCTGCACTTCTTCCTCGTCGAAAGGTCCGGGGGACTCGTTCGGGTCGGTGTTGCGCAGGTTGTAACCACCAGAGCGGTAGCCCAGCTGCCAGTGACCGTAGACACGACGCTGGTCGTCGATGTGGTAGGTCGCGCCCAGCTTCGGCGCCCAGTTGTCCCAGCTCTCATCGTCGACGAAGTCGAAGGGGCAGGCGGGGCCCTCAACGATGTTGCACTCGGTGAGTGCCGGGAACTGGGAAGTGTTGACGTTCAGCGAGGCGATCTGCACGTCCTTCTCTTCCGAGCTGTAGTTGACGCCGGCGGTCAGGGTCCACTGCTCGTTCAGATCGTAGTCGACCTGGGTGAACAGGGTGAAGGCTTCGGTGTCGTGCAGGCCGCCACCGTCCTGGCGCAGGGCCGGCTGGTCGGTGATGCCCAGCGGAGCCAGGGCGGCACCCAGCAGGTCACGACGCTCATGGTACTTCATGTCGTTTTCGTAGTAGAAGGCACCGGCGGTGACATTCCACTTGTCGGCGAACAGGCCGTTATAGCGCAGTTCGAAGGTGGTCTGCTCGGTTTCGAGCCAGGCCGGTGCGTGGAACACCCAAACCGGCTGCGCGTCGATGTCACCGGTGCCCACTTGTTCGAGGTCGCGGTAGCCGAAGATGGCGGTCACGGTGCCATCGCCGAACTCGACGCCCTGGTCAATCTGCAGCGAGATCAGGTTGGTTTCGGTCTCCTGGAAGCCCTCTTCGTCAATGGACAGGTCGAATTCGTCGCGATCGTTGTTGATCGGAGTACCGGGAATGCCGGAGCCATTGGTGTGCGACTGGGCCGCCGGGCCATCACCGTCCATGTCCTGGTACTCGTAACGGAAGGTGACATCCGTGGTGTCCGTGGGCTGCCAGGTGAAGGTGGCGCGTGCCATCTGCTGCTCAATACCCAGCACGTCGTTGCCGGTGAAGTCGTTTTCCAGCTGGCCCTCGTCATCGTTGTAGAACAGGGTCAGGCGAGCGCCAAAGGTATCGGTGATCGGGCCGCCGATGGCGCCCATCACGTAGGTGTTCACCCCGCCGATTTCGCCGGTTTCAACCGCGGTCCGGAACGTGGCTTCCAGCTCGTCACCCGGCTTCTTGGTGTTGAGCAGCACCGCACCGCCGGTCACGTTGCGACCGAACAGGGTGCCCTGGGGGCCGCGCAGTACTTCCAGGCTCTCGACGTCGAACATGTCGAAGATGATGCCCTGGTTGGTGCCCATAAAGATGTTGTTGACGAATACCCCAACCGTTGGGTCAATGGAGGGAATGGAGCTGTTGATACCGATGCCGCGAATAGAGAAGTTCGCCGTACCACGAGAGGTACCGATATCTTCCAGCGACACGTTGGGCATGCCCACCGTCAGGTCGTTGAGGTCGCGTACTTTCAGCGCGTTGATCTGGTCTTCGTTGAACGCCGTTACGGACAGGGGTACCTCCTGGGCACCTTCCTCACGCTTACGCGCGGTAACGACAACTTCTTCCAGCAGGGCAGCAGAGCCACCGCGCCGGTTTTCCTGGGCCAGCGTGGGTGCGCTCATGATCGCACCACTGGCCAGGGCTACTGCGATGGCAAGCGGGCGCATCGCATTCAGGTTACGTTGTTTTGACATGTCTAGGTCCTACCGTGAGTGACAAGGGTGTTTAAGTTATTGTTACCACTGTTTTTATT
>JANQIO010000096.1 GCA_028282105.1 Halieaceae bacterium
GCATCGCGAATGGCCCAGGCGCGATACAGCTCGTCCCGGGTCTTGAGGCCCAGCCGCGGCAGCGCGTGCAGGGCAACGTAATTGGCGCCGGCGTGGCGGGTCTCCCACATGGCCTGGTGGGCTTCTGCCACGCCGTCCATGTCCACCGGCACCGGTGGCATGACGTCGATCAGGCCGGCGGCAATCCGCTCCTGCATTTCGGCAAACTCGCGCGAGGTGTTGAGGTGGGTGCCGCGAATCTCTGCCGTGGGCATGAGGATGCGGCGCTGGCGCATCCACACCTGAGGCGCGTAGAAGCTGAGCCGATGGCCGGACAAATCCTCGGCGTACACCACCTTGCCGACATTGGGTTTGACCAGCGAGGTTGCCAGCGCCAGGCCGTCTCGCCCGCTGCGCTCGAACACCACGTCGGGCAGGCCACGCCGGTCCAGCGTGTTACGCAGCAGCGGCGCGATGGCGGAACCCACCGGTTTCAGGGTGCGATCCGAGAAGCGGCGCACCGCCTCCTTGAAGGCAGGCGATTCCGTAAACGGGTCTGGCAACGGCGCAAACGGGCCAGGCGGATCGAACTCATCGCCAAAGCGGCGCTTGAGCTCCTCTATGCTGACCACGCCGGTCATGCGGGTACCGAAGCCCAGCGAGCTGACAAACTCGCGCTGCGGCACGGTGTCAGTAAGCACCGCGACCTGCGCGCCGAGGGTGCAGCCGACCTCGATAGCCTCTACCGCTACCGGGTCGACAATGCCGTCCTTGGCGCCCGGCCCATACACCACCAGCAGGCTGTTGCCGGCGCGCAGTCCTGCACGGGCAAACATGGCGCCGGGGCGGGACTGGCCGGGTTTCCCCATGAAGGAGAAGCGGTAGCCGGAGGATGCGCCGTAAAAGGTGAGCACGCCGTCCTCCCCCAGCAACTGGAAGGAGCGAGAGAAAGCGGTTTCGCCGGCGTGGGACACCACATAGTCCAACGGCCCGCCGGCCAGTTGCTCTGCCTCAGTGACAAAAGCCTCTCCGGCGCTCTCCCAGGCGGCCCACTCGGCGGGATCATCGGGCACCGGAGTGAAGATATCCGCCCAGCGTGAGTCCCTGCGATTGATGGCACTGCCGCCCTGGGCACGCACCCGCTCACCGCGCTCGTCACTGGATACCATGCCCACCGCCGACAGGCCGGATTTCAGGGCTGAGCGCAGGCAGTCAAAACCCGTGCCGGTGGCGGCGCCCTCCACGAACAGCCGGCGGCCGGGCTGGATATTGAGGGTGGTGAACAGGGCCCGGTGAATGGTGCCCAGGGTCAGGCCATAGGAACCCGCCTCTTCCAGGGTCAGGCCCGGCAGCTTGGTGTGTAGCTGAGTGCCCTGCACCACCAGGAACTGTGCGTGGCTGCCGTCGTTGCGCTCGTAGCCCTGGATGCGGAAATCCGCGGCCATGGGGTCCAGGCCCTGATCGGGGGACAGCAGTTCGCTCTGGCCCGAGTAGATGGTGACGATGTCGCCGACTGACAGGCGGCCCTCGCGCACCAGCTCTTCACCGAGCTCGGCAATCAGTGCCACACCGCCGGAGCCGGTCACCTGCACGTCGGCGTCGCGGGCATCGAAGGGGGATACCGGGATGCCGGTGATGGCCCAGATATCATTGAAGTTCATCTCCGAGGCCAGCACGTAGACCAGGGCCTCGTTGGGTCCGGGCCGGGGGGTTTCAAACACCAGCAGTTTCTCCGCATCCACCGGGTCGCCGTGGGCGGGCTCGCCATTGTCCGGGTTGCGGTCTACGCCCAGGCCGTACTGGTACGCCGGTACCGGGGTAACGCCCGGGAAGAAGCTGGCGCCGGGCGGTAGCAGGCGGCCGTCCTGCACCAGTGCCTTGCGCTGCTCGGCATCCGCCCGGGGCGGCACCTCGGTGTACTTGATGGGCAGCGCGGGTGAGCGGCGTTCCAGGAAGGCGCTGATACCCGGCGGACCGGATTCCGGGTCACAGACCGCTTGTGCAAACAGCTCTGCCTCGTTTTTCAGGCCAGCGGCCTGGCCTTTAATCGCCCCGGTACCGATGGCGTCGAGAATGCGATCGATCACATGGCCACGTCCGGAAGCCCTGGCCTGTGCCAGGGTCGGGGCCAGCCGTGGGTCTGCCAGCAGAGCATCATCAAAGGGCAGGGCTTGTTCGCGGCTGGCGAGATAGGCCTCGCGTTGCTCCATGGCTTCCGGCAGTGGCCCAGTGCCGTCGAAGTAGGCGCGCAGCAGGTCCATGGCCACAGCTACCGGGCCGCGCCCGTCGCCGCCGACCACCGCGTCTACCAGGCCCGCCTGCTGGGCGGCTTCGGCGTCCATGGCGCGGCCGCTGGTAATCAGTCGCACCGCTTCCAGCAGGCCGTCACGGCCGCGGCGGTGGTGCAGCCGCCTCGGCAGACGCTGGGTGCCGCCGTAACCTGGCAGCAGGTTGAGATTGATCTCCGGCTGTCCAAAACGGGCGTGCTGGTCGGCGACGACATAGCTGCAGGCCAGTACCAGCTCGCAACCACCGCCCAAAGCAGGGCCGTTGACCGCGGCGATGACGGGCTTGCCAATGTTCTCCAGGGTCGAGAAGGCGGTGTGGGCGGCATTGGGTGGCGTGCGCGCGGAATCCATATCGCCGGCTTCACCGACCTCCAGCAGCTCCTTGACGTCGGCGCCGGCTACAAAGGCGCTGCGGGCGCCGGTCACCACGATGGCGGCGATGGACTGCTGGTGCACCAGATGCTGTAACACGGTGTTGAACTCGTCCAGCGAGCGCTCGTTGAGGGAATTGACCGGTGGGCTGTCGACCACCAGCAGGGCGACATTTCTGCCCGGGGTGATTTCGTGGGTCTCCACCCGCAGGTAGCGCCAGGTCTGGACGATCTGCCGCGCTTCGGAGAGCCGCCCGAAAGCCTTCCACTGCCCCACCGCCTTGCCGATTTCCTCGACTACTTCGGGGTTGCGGAGGGTGGACAGGTCGCCCAGCGGTTCCTCCAGCAGGATGGCGCGCAGGGTGCGGCGCATGTACTTGCCGGAGCGGGTCTCCGGGAACGCAGATACCACCAGGAAATCCGACGGTACCGCGGTGGCGCCTTTTTCGCTGCGCACCAGACCCTGCAGGCGTGCCAGGTCGTCATCAGTCAGCTTTTTACCCGGTGCCGCTACCAGGAAGGCCACCGGGGTTTCGCCCTTCTCATCGTGAGGCGCGCCGACGACCACGGCGTTGCCTACCGGGGAATCCTGCCGCAGCGTCTTGTCCCGCAGAATGGCGCCCTCGATTTCCTCGGTGCCGATGCGGTGGCCGCTGACATTGATGACGTCGTCTGAACGACCGTGCAGGGTGAAGGCGCCGTCGGGATGCTGACGCGCATAGTCGCCCTGGGTGTAGGACAGGTCGCCGGGCCAGCGGTCGAAGTAGGTGGCGCGGAAGCGCGCCAGGTCGCCATGCCAGTCGGCTTCGCCCAGCCGCGCGGCATCGCCCCAGATGGTGCGTGCCAGGTAGGGATAGGGCTGGGTGATCACCAGTTCGCCCTTTTCGCCTTCTTCGGCCGTGCGCCACTCGGTAGCGCGGCCGCCGTCATCGGTGGCTGTTGCTATCCGCACTTCCGCCTGGATCCACGGTAGCGGCCAGGTCTTGGCATCTGCCGCCAGCGGCTTGAAGTCCCCCCAGGGGCAGGAGAAGACGATGCCGCCGTGCTCAGTCGCCCAGTAGGAGTTGATGTAGTGATCGCAGACCCGGTCCATGGCGAACTGCTGCACTGCCGGCGATACCGGCTCCGCGCAGAAAGTACCTGCATGCAGGCCACTCATGTCGTAAGCAGCCATATCCTCGGTACTGGCCGGGTCTGTCATCACCGCCTTGAGGAAGGTCGATCCTGCCTTGAATACGGTGGCGCCGTGGCGTTCGATAATCGATGAGAACCGGCCTGCGTGTGGGAACAGCGGCGAGCCCTCGTGAATGATGGTGGTCATGCCGCGAGATAGCGGGGCAGCCAGCAGGTAAGCCTGGCCGGTAATCCAGCCCGGATCGGCAATCACGTACAGCCGGTCCTCAAGCTCAGCATTGAAGACCGTGCGCATGGTGTGGGTGATGCCCGCGAGCCAGCCGCCGTGGGTGTGCACCACGCCCTTGGGCTTGCCGGTGGAACCGGAGGTATAAATGATAAACAGCGGCCAGTTGGCCTCCACCGGCAGGGCCGGGTGGCTGGCATTCAGCGCTCGCCACAGGGCTGCGTCGTCCAGCGCTTCCAGGGCGTCGAGGTCTGCACAATCGGCTTTTTGCAGCACCTGCTCGGTCGCCGCAGCCAGTAGCTCGTGAGACCAGCGGTCGCGCGATTGTTCCACCACGTCCTGGCCGGTATAGCGCACTACCACTACCGTCTCCACGTTGTGGCCGGCGTCAGCCAGTTGTCGGGCTACCGCGGTGCGCAGCTCAGCGGACTGCTCGGCGGGAAGCGCGGTTTCACGGGCCAGGGCCAGCCCCAGTTCGCGCATCAGGTCACTGCGCTCGATAGTGATTTCGCCGCTGAGTGCTGCTGTGACCGATTCAATGAGCCGTGCCGCAGCGTCTCCCAGCTCAAACTCTGTGAGGGCAGATTCAAAGGTAGCCAGCGCCGTGTCCAGCGGCAGGTAGTTGTCCAGTGCCGGGTCGGTATAGGTTTCCTTGTAGGCCACGACCTCGGCATTGCGGTAGCCACCGTCCGCGGTAACCACCACCTTCGCGCCGGCGTCATAGATGCGATCTGACAGGGTTTTGGCGGAAAAGCCGCCGAAAACCGGGGTGTAGATGATACCGAGGCGCTTGGCCGCCAGGGTGTAGTAGACCTGGTCGAGAATATTGGGCAGGTTGAAGGCCACCCGGTCACCGCGCTTGAGGCCCAAGGAGGCGAGTACCTCGGCACGCAGGACGGTTTCGATCAGCAGTTCACGGTAGCTGACTTCGCGCTCGTAAACCGGACCACCCTTGCCGTCGTGTTTGGAGGGGTCCCAGCGATCTCCTTCGAAAACGATGGCCGTATGTGCCCCGCGTCCCGCCAGCACGTGGCGATCGAGCTCGTTGAAGCAGGCATTGGTATGGGCGCCGGCAAACCAGCGATAGAACGGTGCATCGCTGTCGTCCAGCGCGCGGCTCCAGGGTTGCCAGTCGGGGTCAAGGTCTTCGGCGGTGAGCGGGTTGCCGTCGGCCGAGCTGTAGCCTGCCCAGGCATTGTCGCTGGGACTGAGGTTTAGCCAGCGTTGGCCGGCGTTGTCGAACCAGTGGAGCTCCGCCGCGGCAATACCACCATGATAGGCACCGGGCTCAGCTACTGCGCGCTGGCGCTCGGTGTCTTCCGCGTGCTGGGACTCCAGGAGGCCCCACTTCTTATCCGTTTTGGCCACCTGCTTCTCCTTGCGCCCCAATCCGTCGACATAGACAAAATCTGGACGCAGCGTAAGCAATGTATACGGTGCTTACGTGTTTTGGATTAGCCCAAGCATAGTCAAGCTCAGGCGTCCCGGTTGGAATTGGTATCGGCCGTGGCTTTGATCTAGGCTGTCGAAGGTGTCCGAAGATTGAGGAAAAGCGCATGCACAAACGGCCTGCAGACGTGCTTGGTATCGCCGTTTTTTTGTTGCTGATGGTATGGGGAATGTCGGTCAGGGCCGACACAGCTCTGGTAGGCGGACGCCTGATCGACGGCTTTGGCCACAGGCCGATCGGCAATAGCGTTGTCCTGGTAAAGGACGGCATCATCGAGCAGGTCGGTACGGTAGATACCCTGCCGGTGCCGGCGGGCTATCGGGTGATATCCACCGAAGGCATGGACGTTCTGCCGGGGCTGTGGGAAAACCATGCCCACCTGATGCTGGCGGGTCATTCCAACTACAGCCACTGGGACCCGACCTACATCGATCGCTTCGGCAGCGAGATCATGCCCGCCAGCGCCGTGCAGCTGCTGTTGGCCGGCATCACCACCGCCCGCGATCTGGGCGCCCCGCTGGAACCTTCCATCTCGGTAAAACGCCGAATCGAGTCCGGTGAGATTCCGGGACCCAGGCTGTTCGTGTCCGGGCCCTTCATCCAGGCCAAGCCCTATCCCGGTACCGAGGCGTTCCGCTGGGGCGTGGACAGCCCCAGTGACGGGCGCCGCAAGGTGAAGCGCCTGGCGGAGGCGGGTGTGGACATCATCAAGCTGATCGACCAGGACAAAATGGCCCTGGATGAGGCGCAGGCGGTGGTCGATGAGGCGCACAAACATGGCCTCAAGGTCGTCGCCCACTCTCACCGCCCCACGGAAATTCGCCGCGGGCTGGAAATCGGGGTCGATAACTTTGAACACACCGGGCTGACGACCGCGCCGGAGTACCCGCCTGATGTGATCGAAATGCTGCGTGAGCGCACCGCCACTGGCCGGGTAGCCGGCGGGCCGCTGTTCTGGACGCCCACCGTGGAAGGGCTGTGGAACTACCCGCATACCGTGGCCAACCCCGAGCGGCTCGACGATACCTGTTGGCACCGGGGCCTTGCGCCAGACACCATTGCCGATATCCGCCAGTCCATCGAACGGCCCGGGCAGCTGGCCTACATGCAACTGACGCCCCTGCGGAAGCCTACCCTGAAACGCAAGATCGCCCAGCTGCGGGAAGCGGGTGTGGTGTTCCTGGTGGGTACTGATAGCGGAATCCCCATGAAGTTTCACTGTCAGAGCACCTGGAATGAAATGGACGTATGGGTGCGGGTGATGGGTATTCCGGCAATGGATGCCATTCGGGCTGCGACCTACTGGGGCGCGGTGATGATGGGTGTCTCTGACAAATGGGGCACCGTGTCGGCGGGCAAGTATGCCGATATCATCGCGGTGCGCGGCGATGTGCTGCGCCATATCAACCTGTTGTCACGGGTGGACTTTGTGATGAAGGGCGGCGTGGTGTACAAGCAGGACGGCAAACCGGTGGAATCGGCGCTGGCAGCTCGCTGACTGGCCCCAACCTACGTATTACAGGCCAACATCAAATCAACCACATGATGGAGACTTCATGACACAAGCCTATGAACCCCCCAAGGTCTGGACCTGGGACTCGGAGAGCGGCGGCCGCTTTGCCAATATCAACCGGCCGATCGCGGGCCCCACCCACGACAAGGAACTGCCGGTGGGCAAGCACCCCATCCAGCTTTACTCCCTGGGTACTCCAAACGGGGTCAAAGTCACCATCATGCTCGAAGAGCTGCTGGCTCTGGGACACGAGGGTGCTGAGTACGATGCCTGGATCATCAATATCGGTGAGGGCGACCAGTTCTCTTCGGGCTTCGTGGACGTGAACCCCAACTCGAAGATTCCGGCCATGGTGGATCGCAGTGGCGATGCACCCCTGCGCCTGTTTGAGTCCGGCGCCATGCTAATTCACCTGGCTGAGAAGTTCGGTGAGTTCCTGCCGACAGACGAAGCGGCCCGCGCCGAGACGCTGTGTTGGCTGATGTGGCAGATGGGCAGTGCACCTTTCCTGGGTGGCGGCTTCGGGCATTTCTACGCCTACGCACCGGAAAAGTGGGAGTACCCCATCAATCGCTACGCTATGGAAGTGAAGCGCCAGCTCGACGTGCTGGACCGCAATCTCGCCGAGCGCGAGTACCTGGCGGGCGACCACTACAGCATCGCCGATATGGCGACCTGGCCCTGGTACGGCGTGCTGGTGACCGGCAAGATCTACGAGGCCCAGGAGTTTCTCGACGTGGAGTCCTACCAGAACGTGCTGCGCTGGGCTGAGCAGCTCAAGGAAAGGCCCGCCGTGCAGCGCGGTCGCCGGGTGAACACGTCCTGGGGCGACGAGGCACTGCAGGTGCCCGAGCGTCACGACGCCAGCGATATCTCCTGACACTGACTCTGGAGCCCGCCATGGCAAACATTGGTCACGCCTTCTATCGCTACCTGCTCAACCCGGTAGCGCGCTGCCTGTTGCGCTCGCCATTGCACGGAATTGCCAGCAAGAACATCGCTATCCTGCATTTCACCGGCCGCAAGAGCGGCCGCGCGCTGAACACCCCGCTCAGCTACACCCGGGACGGAGACCGGGTGCGGCTGCTATCCAGCACCAATACCAGTTGGTGGAAGAACTTCCGCGGCGGTGACAAGCCGGTTGAGGTGGAAATTGCAGGCCAGCGCCACGCCGGCACTGCCACCCTGTACGAGGGCGACAGCCCGGCCCTGCGTGACGGTGTGACGGCGTTTTTAACTGCCCTGCCGCGGGATGCGGTGGTGTATGGGGTAAAACTGGACAGTGAGCGCCGCCCGGTTGCTTCCAGCCTGGAGGCAGCGGCACCGCGGCTGGTGCTGGTGGAGATAAATCTCGCCTGAAAGCCGCTTGTGGCGCGGTTTTCAGCTTTTCTCGTGAACTGGTTCACAGAATGGGAAGCCATTTCCGCCTGATTTCACTCCAGGGTGCTATATGTCAGGTGTAGTCGGAGTGAATAGGGCCCCCCAAATGGCCACACAAGAGAAAAGAAAAGGCATGGCGCCGGTGCCGATCAACCTTGATCGCTACCTGACGCCTGCGCAGGTCAGCGGTCTGGACCGGGCCCTCAAGTTCGGTTGGTCGGTGAAGTTTGTACGTCGCCCCACGATTGTTCTGGAGTACGAGGATGGTTCAATCCTCGGTGTGCTGGAAGAAGATGGGACGCTGAACAAGAATCACAATATCCGCGAGCGCAACCGCCCCGCTGCCAACGACTAGGGCGTATTGGCAAATCACGGCCACCGGCGCAGCTGCGCCGGTGGCTTTTTATTGCCTGTAAAAGCTCGCTTGCTGACAGCAGGGGCCAGGCCGGGGGCTAACCGCCCGGCGCCGGCTGGCCCTGGGTCAGCTTGTGCCCGGCGGACGCTGCAGGTGTGCGATCAGATCTTCGGCGGTCATAGGGCGCGCGAGGAAGTAGCCTTGCACGCTGTCACAACCGATTCGCTTGAGGTACTTGAGCTGTTGCGCAGTTTCCACGCCTTCCGCTATCACCTGTAGTTCATAAAGCGCCGCCAGCTTTTTCAACATGCCGGCCATTTTTCGATGGGTCTTGTCGCCGCTGAAGATCTGTTGAACAAAGCTGCGGTCGATCTTGAGGGTGCTCACGGGGTAGTTCATCAACTGGCTGAACGCCGTGTAGCCGGTGCCGAAATCGTCCAGGCAAATCGACACACCGGTATCGCGTATCTGATGGAGCGTACGAAGACTCAACTCGTCTCCGATGATCAGCGCCGTCTCCGTAATCTCTATCTCGATGTCCTCCGGGGGCACGCCGTGTTCCGCGAGACAGGCGGCCAGCGTCACCGGCAACTCGGGGTTGTGTAGCTCTGTCGCTGATACGTTGATACTCATCCGGCCGGTGAACGCCGCAAGTTCGCGAAGCTGGCTCTGCATACCGACGGCTTGCCGCAACACCCAGGCATCTATGGATCGGATCTGGCCGCTGACCTCTGCGACGGGGATAAAGCGCTCGGGGCCGGCTGCATCAAGCAGGGGGTGCCGCGATCGTATCAACGCTTCGACACCAACCATTTCCAGAGAGTTGCTGGAAAAGATCGGCATGTAGTGCAGATGGAGCAGGTCCTGGGCCAGCGCAACCTGCAGCGCCTGCTCGATGTTGCGACGCTCGGAGACCGCCTCGGCGATACTCTTCGAGAAAAAACTCATGGTGTTTTTTCCCGTCTGCTTGGCGTGATACATGGCCGAGTCTGCCTGGTTCAGCAGGGTCTCCGCGTCCAGCTTGTCGCACTCGCTAAAGGTAATGCCAATGCTGGCGCTGATGGGGTGGGTTAAGCCATCGACGCGAAAACCGTTTTCGAAAAGCGCCAGGATGCGGTGCGCGACCTGTGCAGCGTCCGCAGGCTCGCGCAAATTGTGTAGAGTGATCACGAACTCGTCGCCCGCCAGCCTGGCGACATCCTCGTCGGCATACAATCGGGTGGCGCCATCCTGTGGGCGCACGCAGTTCGCGAGGCGATTGCCGAATTCCACCAGCACCCGATCACCTTCCCTATGGCCATAGCGGTCGTTGATCTGCTTGAAGTTGTCGAGATCGATGTAGAGCACTGCCAGTCCGTGGGAGTCGTTACGGGCCCGTTCCAGGACTTTGCCCAGCCACCGCAGGTAGCTGGGGCGATTGGCGAGCCCGGTCAGGCTGTCGTAGTAGGCGAGACGGTGTACGTCTTCCTCATGTAGCTCCAGCAGCAGCTTGCTGGCCCGTTCTGTCCGGTAAACAGTCACCAGTACGATGCAGGCCATGCTGGAGAGGGATAGCAGCAGCCGCAGCCCGGAGTTTTCGGCAAAGGGTGTATCGAGCAGTGACAGGCCGCCGAGCATTTGTGCCGCCATTGTCAGTGCCACCAGCAGTACAGCCGAGGCGAGCGCGTGAGCAAAGCGGTTGATCAGAAGGCTTATGCAGAGCACCGGAAACAGCCAGTAGGGCTCGAAACCTTCAGTCATGCCGCGATACAGCAGTACGACGCAGATGCCGCCTAGCGTGGTGTTGAGTACTGCGAGTGGAATAGCGTAGCTGGTCCGCTTGTACAGGTAGACCAGGTTGGCGGCACAGAAGGCTGCGCAGATCACATAAAAGGAGCCCAGGCGCGATTCGTCGATGCTGATGTGTGCCACACCGTAAATAGACAACAAGACAAAGCCGAACAAACTGACGCTGGCGAGAATCAGCCGCCGTTTATTCGCTTCTACTTCAACGAGGTGCCCCAGCTCTTTCAGCGGGAACAGTGTGGGTTGCTGGATCATAGCGGGTGCCTTTACGCCTGTATTATTAGTTGTCGTATCACCATCATTTGCCCGGCTTGCAGGTCGGGCACTGTGGTGAGAGGCTTCGGGGCCTACATAATATTAGGTACTGGCAAAAGAAGACACCAAATCTGGAAATCTGCCGTCAGATTTGATTGAGAGTCATACGGGCTTGCGGCCGCCCGATGTTGCACCGGGCCTGCCGCGGCAGCTAGCTATGGGCGCTTTGTCTAGAAGGGGATATCGTCGTCGTAGGCGTCCGCCGGCGGCATGTCCTGCGGCGGTGCAGACCCATCTGCGGCCGCTTCGTCTTGCGCCACGATTTTCCAGCCCTGCAGGTTGTTGAAGTAGCGACCGTTGTACTCGCGACCACGGATATCAAAACTGACCGTCACATGCTGACCTGGCTGCAAGTTGTCGAGCAGCGCCACCTTATCCTGAACAAACTCCAGGTTGATCTCCTGGGGATACTTGCCATCCTCGACGATCACCACCATCTCCCGCTTGGTGAAGCCGCTGTCGAAGGTTTTGGGTTCCTGGAGTAGCTTGATTTTGCCGGTGAGTTCGTAGGCCACAGGGTGATGTTCCGTGCTGGTGAATGGGTCGATAGGGTAATGCAATAGACTCTACTGCGCAGCACTATATCGCGCTCAGCAATGCTAGAGCGGAAGCGCCGGCCGGCGTCATCCCCGGAAGTCTCGCGTTGCCGGGGCAAGCGGTGGTGCGCCCCGGCAGCATACGCTGCCGGAAGCGCACACGCCCTCGGCAGCGAGGGCAGACAGCTCAGGCCAGATTCAGCGGGCCGTGGTCGTCGCAGTGATCTCCGTGGGGATAGTGGAGATGACCGTCCACCAGGTAGCAGACGTGATCACCGTGGGGGACCGCCTCGTGCCCGCAGCCAGGTCCGTGTACATGGTCGGGGTCGTGGCCCTCGCAGTTATGGGGCTTGCATCCCTCCGGGTTCTGCTCTGACACCTCTATGACATGCTCGTCGTAGTGGTCGTCATGGGCGCAGTGAAGGTGGCCGTCGTGCAGGTAGCCCACGTGGTCGCCATGTTGGACCGCAACGTGGCCGCAGTCCGGCCCATGGGCGTGTTCGTGATTTTCGTGAATCTTGTGGGTCATGGTTTTCTTCTCCTGTAGTCCGGGCCTAGTGAGTCATGCTCGGGTCTGCGTGGTCGATGACATTGCGGATCAGGGTTTCAACGTGGGAATCCGCGAGTCGATAAAACATATCTCTGCCGTTGCGTCGGCGTTTGACGAGTTCTTCCTGCAAGAGAACTCGCAGCCGTTGCGACACTGTCGACATCTCCGCCTGGGTCCGCGCCGCGATCTCAGAGACCTGGAGCTCGCCTGACAGCAGCAGCTCGAGAATGCGCAGCCTTTCCGGGTCGCCCCCGGCGCGCAACATGCCGGCCGCCCGCTCTATGACTGAATCCGGTGCGGTAGCGCCGTCATTTAATGAGGCTGTGGAAGTCGAACGGGGCAACGGTTGACCACTTTCATACATTAACATTTCAATAAATGAACATATATTAAACTAATAGTTTCAGCAAGCCCTTCCACAGCACTTTTGGTCCCGGGTATCACTCATCGGCAGTCAGGCAACACACTGCTGTTGCCGACCTGCTGTGGTGGCGGTGCCCCCGGCGCTGTGGGCTGGAATTTAGCTTGGGTGATTGCGGGAGATCATGTTTTTACCGGGTCGACAGTGAAATGATGGGGATGCTCTGCTAAATCTGGGATTGGCAGAGCGCGGTAGAGTTTTCAATATCGCCAGCGTTTGGCGATTACTGCGCTGCAAGGGTTAGCCGATGAGCAGTAGTATCCAGTCCATCCTTCATCGTTACGGAAGCGACAGAACCCGTCTTCTTGATGTGCTTTGGGATGTTCAGGATGAGTTCGGCTACATCCCTGATGACGCGGTACGTGAGCTGGCCTCGGGGCTGAACACGACCGCTCTGGATATTCGTGAGACCGCCTCTTTCTACCACTTCTTCCGAGATCGCCCCAGTGGCCGCTATACGCTCTACCTGAGCAATACTGTCATTGCAAAAATGAAGGGCTTTGATGCGGTCAGCAAGGCGCTGCAGGCGGAAACAGGCGCCTGTTTCGGAGGCGTGGACTCCACCGGCACCTTTGGCCTGGAGCAAACCAGTTGTATCGGGCTCAGCGACCAGGAACCGGCGATGCTGGTGGACAAGGTGGTCTTCACCCGATTAACCCCTGAGAAGGTGGTGGATATTATTGCTCGGCTTCGCCAGGGCGAAACGCCGGAGCAGATAGCCAATCCGGGAGGGCTGCCGCCTCAGGCGCTTGACTACGTTGACGCGCTTGTCGAAAGCAACATACACCAGGCCGGGCCGGTGTTTTTCGATCGAGGGACCCGTGTTCGCGAGGTGCTGGAGCGCTGGCTTGGTCGCAATCCCGACGAACTGATCCTGGCCGCCACAGAGTCCCGTTTGCGTGGTCGCGGCGGCGCCGGTTTCTCTGTTGGTCTCAAGTGGCGCCTGTGCAGGGAATCCGACGCCGATACCCGCTATGTCATCTGCAATGCGGACGAGGGCGAGCCGGGCACGTTCAAGGATCGAGTGCTTCTGACCCGCAGCCCGCTGCAGGTGTTTGCAGGGATGACTATTGCTGCGCACGCCACTGCTGCCCGGGAAGGCATTGTCTACCTGAGGGCAGAGTACTTCTACCTGAAGGCCTACCTGGAGGCGCAGCTGCAATTGCTGCGCGATGAGGGTCTGCTAGGTCGCGACATTCTTGGCCGAGGGCTGGACTTTGACATCCGCATCCAGATGGGTGCCGGTGCTTACATCTGCGGGGACGAGTCGGCACTGATCGAGTCCTGCGAAGGCAAACGCGGCACTCCACGCCTCAAACCGCCTTTCCCTGTATACCAGGGCTATCTCGGCAAGCCCACGGCCGTATGCAACGTTGAAACCTTTGCCACGGTCACCCGGGTCATGGAACTCGGTGCGAGCTGGTTCGAAGGCCTGGGGACGAAAGACTCCTGCGGCACGCGGCTGCTGAGCATATCCGGAGACTGCGCCCGGCCCGGCATCTATGAGATCGAATGGGGCGTCACGCTCAACCACGTGCTGGCGCTAGTCGGGGCGCGCAATGCTCGCGCGGTGCAGTTGAGCGGGCCATCGGGGGAGTGCCTTTCGGTCGAGAAAGACGGGCACCGTAAGTTCTGCTACAGCGACCTGTCCTGCAATGGCTCGATGATGATTTTCGATTACAGCAGGGATTTGCTGGGCGTGGTACGCGACTTCATGCAGTTCTTTGTGGACGAGTCCTGCGGCATTTGTACCCCCTGCCGCTCGGGCAACGAGGACCTGCTGCGGAAAATCGACCTGTTCATGGCGGGGAAAGCCCGGCCTTCGGACATTGATGACCTGCAAAGCTGGGGCAGGATTATCCAGAGAACCAGCCGCTGTGGGCTGGGGGGCACTTCACCAAAACCCATACTCACCACGCTGGGGAAGTTCCCGGAACTGTTCGAGGCCGCCGATCATCCTGCGCATGACACCCTGCTGCCGTCCTTTGATCACGTCCAGGCCTTCAGCGCTTACGACCGGGCGCATGCCGCACTGGATAAGGAGCGTAGCTGATGATCAAGCTGGTGATCGATGGCAAGCCGGTTGAGGCGGAAGAGGGCGCAAACCTCGTTGAGGCCGCCGGCGAGAATGGCGTCTACATACCGACACTATGCTATCTCAAGGGTGAACCCTGTATTGGTACCTGTCGGGTGTGTTCAGTCAGGGTCAATGGCAATGTCACTGCGGCATGCTCTGTCACCGTAGACGACGGCATGGAAGTCGATGTCGATGAGCCGGAGGTGGCCGACATGCGCCGGGCGCTGGTAGAGGCGCTGTTCGCAGAAGGCAATCACAATTGCCCTAGCTGTGAGAAAAGCGGCCGCTGCGAGCTACAGGCGGTCGGCTACGAAACCGGCATGGTGGTCTCGCGCTTCCCCTACCGATACCCACCCCGCGATCGTGATGTCGGGGCCAGGCACCTGTGGCTGGAAAGGGATCGCTGCATCTTCTGCCAGCGCTGTGTCGAGCATATTCGAGACCGCACATCGGGGCACAAAATCTTCAGCATCAACGGCCGCGGCTCTCGGGCTCGCATCGAGATCGATGTCGAACTTGCCGACCAGATGCCGCCCGAGCAGGTGCGCGAGGCGATGGATATCTGCCCGGTGGGCTGCATCCTGGAAAAGCGTGTCGGCTTCGACGTGCCCATGGGCCAGCGCAAGTTTGAAGTGCAGACCCACCGTGAGCGCGCGACGGAGGGCACATCGAATGAGTGAACGTACCCCTGAAGCCGAATACTCCCATGAACTGCCCCGCCTGGCCCTGGATGAAAACACCCGGCGGCAGCGCGGCGAGAAGATCAAGGTCTCCATGATCGGCCTCTGCGGCTGTTGGGGGTGCTCCCTGTCCCTGCTGGACGTAGACGAGCGGATTCTGGAGTTGCTGGACCACATCACCATCCTGCGATCCTCTTTTACTGACATAAAGCGCATTCCCGAGCGTTGCACCATTGGCTTCATTGAAGGTGGGGTGGCCAATGAGGAGAACTTCGAGACACTGCAGCACTATCGGGAAAACTGCGATGTGCTGATCTCCGTGGGTGCATGTGCCATCTGGGGCGGCGTGCCGGCCATGCGCAATGCCCGCACGGAACTGGAGGATTGCCTGCGCGAAGCCTACGCCGACTCGGTCACGCGCCCTGGGGAAGGTCCTTCGCTGATCCCCCTGCACGATGAACTCCCGCGTATCGCCGACCGTGTGTACCCCTGCCACGAGGTGGTCAAAATGGACTATTTCATTCCGGGTTGTCCGCCGGACGGCGATGCCATATTTCGGGTGTTGAATGACCTGCTGAATGGTCGCCCGATAGATCTCCCGACATCCATTAACCGCTACGACTGAGACGAGGCCGACGATGGGCAGAAAGCTGGTTATTGACCCCGTCACGCGTATAGAAGGGCACGGCAAGGTCGTCATCAACCTCGACGCGGACAACCGGGTCGCCGATGCCAAGCTCCATGTCGTTGAGTTCCGCGGTTTTGAAAAGTTCGTCCAGGGGCACCCGTTCTGGGAAGCCCCCATGCTGCTGCAGCGGATCTGTGGAATCTGCTTTGTCAGCCACCACCTCGCGGGCGCCAAGACCCTGGATGACATGATTGGTACGGGTTACAGCACTGGCGCGATGATTACGCCCACGGCAGAGAAAGTGCGACGCCTTGGACACTACGCCCAGCAGCTACAGTCCCATGTCACGGCCTACTTCTATCTGGTGGTCCCGGAGATGATGCTTGGCATGGACGCGCCGCCCGAAAAGCGTAATGTTCTCGGGCTTATCGAGGAAGACCCGGCGCTGGTCAAGCGAGTGGTGGCGCTTCGCAAATGGGGGCAGGAACTGATTGCCGTGCTACTTGGCAAGCGCATGCATGGCATCAATTCGGTACCCGGCGGCGTCAACGATAATCTCAGTGCTGCCGACCGGGATCGATTCCTGAACGGGGACACCGGCCTGCTATCGATGGCCGAGGTCATCGACTACGCGCAGGATGGTCTGAAGGTCTTTCGTGACTTTCATAAAAAGCATCGGCAGGAGGTGGACAGCTTCGCGGATGTGGATGCCCTGAACATGTGCCTGGTCGATGACGAGGGCAATGCCGACTACTACCACGGGCGACTGCGGGTCACCGATAGCGACGGAGAAATCGTCCGCGACTTCGACTACCACGATTACCTCACGCACTTTGCCGAGGCGACTGAGGAGTGGAGCTACATGAAGTTCCCCTACATCAGGGAACTGGGTCGCGAGAACGGTTCGCTGCGCGTTGGCCCCCTGGCTCGCGTCAACACAACGCGATCGTATGCCACACCCCTGGCGCAGGAGGCGCTGGCGGAGTTTAAGGCGTACAGCGACGGCAAACCCACCAACCGGGTTCTGCACACCCTGTGGGCACGAGCGATCGAAATCATTCACACGGCGGAACTCATAGAACAGCTGCTGAATGATCCGGAGCTGCAGGAGGATTCGCTGCTGGTGGTTCCCGATAAGGAACAGTGGACGGGTGAGGGTATCGGGGTGGTCGAGGCGCCGCGTGGAACCCTGCTGCATCACTATCGAGCTGACGAGGCCGGCAGAATCACCTTTGCCAACCTGATTGTGGCAACGACCCAGAACAACCAGGTGCTGAATCGCACTGTGCGCGCTGTATCCGAGCGCTATCTCACGGGCAAGACTGAGATCACCGAAGGCATGATGAATGCGATTGAGGTGGGTATCCGGGCCTACGATCCCTGCTTGAGCTGTGCCACCCACGCGCTTGGGCAGATGCCGCTGAGAGTCTCTATTGTCGATGCCAGTGGAAGAACCATAGATGAACGTGTGCGCTGAGCCCGTGGAGATCCAGTTGGCGTACTTCGACCATGAGGATTGCCTGGTCTACGGTATCGGCAATGATGGGCGCCAGGATGATGGCCTGGGGTGGGCATTTATGGACTGGCTCGAAGCCAGTGCACACTGCTGCCGGGCGGACCGCCGTAGGCACTACCAGCTACAGCTCGAAGACGCCGATTTACTGAGCTACCAGCGGCGTGTCCTGTTTGTGGACGCCAGCAAGGACCAAGACCTGGACACCTTCCTTATAAGCAGGGTGCATCCGCGGCTGGATTTCAGTTTTACATCGCACGCGCTGTCGATCTCGGCGGTGTTGGCCACCTGCCTGACCTGTTTCGACCGGGTGCCGGAGGTGTATCAACTGGCGATTCGCGGCTTCGAGTGGGAGCTGCAGACCGGGCTTTCAGCGGCAGCGCGGAAGAACCTGGAGCAGGCCCAGGCTTGCCTCGGCGGCTCATCCGTCAGCGTGGCTGCCAGTGAGCGGTACTTGAACACTGTTGAATCCAAACTTGTTGGAGGGAGCCGATGAACCGGCCGCAGATCGAACGTGTCAGGAGTCTTATCGATGCAGCCCCGCTGCGCCAGTACATTGATGCCGAGGGAGCGCAGATACTGGCTGAAAAGGCCGCCAGCGAAGTGGCGCTGAAGGACGGTGAGTATCTGTACCACGCCGGCGATGAGGCGGGTAGCTTCTTCATCGTGGCAGAGGGTCGCCTGGCCTCCGTGAGCAAACGGAAGAAAGAAGGTCCACCCAGAATCCTGCATGTGCTGGAACAGGGAGACCTGCTCGGTGAACTGAGCTTCATCGACGGCACCCCGCGCACGCTGTCTGTCTGCGCGCTCGGCGATGCCAGCGTTCTCTGTTTCGAGGCAGAAGATATTCTGCCCCTTTCCGACGAGCACCCGAAGCTGATCTTCGATTTCATGCGGGCGGTGATCAAGCGGGTACATCACACCCTGTCTTCGATCGTACAGCAGCAGTCCGAGCTGACCGACTACATCACGTCCGGGGCGCGAGGGCGCCGCTGAGTGGCGTCCACCAGGTTCCCGGCCTTTGCTCGCAGGGGCCGCCGGAGCCTTCAGCTTGCACAGTCGGGTAGCAGCGCCGCTTCAGTAGCAGGAGTTGGGTGAGAGCTCCGGATTGATTTCGCCGGCGACCTCGTCCGGGTCGATACCACTTTCCAGCAACGCTGCGCGCACGGTCTCTATGTGCTCCAGTACAGCAGCGTACCGGTCCCCATATTCATGACGGGTCACCTCGATGGCCTGTGGCATGTAGGTATAGGCAATCTTGAGGGCGTTCAATTGCTCATCGGTCATAAGCGGTGTTTCCTCTGCTGCGATTACCGGCCGGGATAGTCCACTGAGGTCCAGCGCGACCCCGGAGACGCGGTGGGCTGATTAGAGTAAAGCAATGGCTGTCGATGCGCAGCATCGAGCACTCCGGCTTGGTTGTTGCCTTCGTCGAGATGTGCTGGCAGAAGCTTGCGCAGGCCGGATCTGAAAGCGGCCCATGGACAGTTTGAACAGCCCGTAACTCAGCCGATTTTTGCCGTCTTCCAGGACCATTTTGCCGCATTTTTTGCCTCTGGCTTGCGCTCATCAAAGCGCTGAAAGTTCCGCGTCCAGGCCCGGGGAAATACCCGCTTCCCGCTCAGGGTCATGCACAAAGACTGCGCATCGCTCGCTTTAGCTTGGTGCAAAAATACGATAATAAAGAATTGATATGGGGCATAATAAGATTTTTTCGATGTGTTGTAAGGCCAGAAGCTAAGCGGCCTCCGAGGGTTTTTTTTGATCTAAATCAGTTTTGAAAACAGTTGGCACGAATCTGGCTATGTCCCTTTCGTGAAAATTTACGGTGCTCTTCGCCATGAGGATTTATCGCGGGAGATGGAGCGCCTTACGCAAAACCCTTAGATCAGAAACGAGGATTCCTCATGAACAACACAGATAATACGAACGCGCTTACTTCAACCGCGCCCACCGCCACCGCGCCGTTCAGGAAGAAGGGCCTGGCGCTCGCTGCCGCTGCGCTTATCAGCGCATCAGTCACCGGTAACGTCTATGCACAGGAAGACAAACTGAGCGGCAGCGCATCGTTTAACTCGGATGCGTTCTTCGGTGTAAACCCGTTTGTGGGGCTGACCTACGACGCCGGTGATATGGACGTGACCTTCTACGGTATCTTCTGGGGTGCCGGCACCGGCCAGGATTGGGGTAACTGGACGGAGTACGGTGTCGGTGTTGGATTCGAGATGCTCGGCGGCGATCTGTACGTCAATCCGCAGATCGGTTTCACTTCCGGTAACCTGTTGTCTTCCGGTACCGCTGATGATGGCATCGTTGGTGACGGCTGGGTGCCGAATATCACGATGAACTACGGCACTGAGGACTGGGAAGGTCAGCTCTACTTCGGTTACTACCTGCCGCTGCGAGAGGAAGATGACGATGGCGAGAGCACCCTCGAGTACATCCACTACTGGGTAAATGGCGGCAAGAAGTTCGGCAAGTACTTCTCAGCCGGCGTGCACTTCGAAGAGCTCGAATTGACCGGCGGATCCAATGTCAGCAGCCAGGACGGCTACCAGTGGCTTGGTCCGTATTTCCAGGTGGCCAACGACAAGTTCTCACTGCGTTTCTCGGCGGGTACCGACCTGACCGATGATGACGATTCCTTCTCGGCAACTGACTTCTACAAACTGCAGTTCGGTTACGCGTTCTAATCATTGCATTGGAATGTTCTCTCTTGGGCCGGCTTTTGCCGGCCTTTTTTCTTTCTGCCTGCCGACTTTCTCTCGGCCCCGGTGAATCCCGCCGCAGCTGCTCCGGGACGCCAGTTGTGCCTATGCCCTGGCTTCGCCGTCCACCCATTCCGCGGAGATGGCTTCGGCGGCGCGGCGGATGGCTGCAAGCACAGGCTGTAACTTGTCAGCCTCGGTAGAGCGGACAACCAGTTCTGCCCCGATTTTCCCCTGCCGGAAAAAGGGGTAGGAACCGATACTCACCTCGGGATGCGCGTCCTGTATCGCTGCGAGACCTTCTGCCATTTCGCTTTCTGCTGCGAATACTGTAACCGCAGCCGATAACAGGGGTTCCGCCCCTGCCAGTTCACCACGCAGCCCTTCGAGCATGCCACGCATGATCCCCGGTATTCCCGCCAGCATGAAGACATTGTCTTTGCGGATGCCTGGGGCGCCGCTCTTGGGATTCCTTATCAGCCCGCCTCCATCGGGTACCCGCGCCATGCGCTTGCGGGCTTCGGTCAACTCCTGTGGCCCGTAGTACGCGGCCAGCATCTGCAGGGCCTCGTCGTTGTAGATGACATCGACAGCAAATGCGCCGGCGATGGCATCCACCGTGATGTCATCGTGGGTCGGGCCGATACCGCCTGTGGTGAAACAGTAGTCGCAGCGCTCGCGCAGCGCATTCACTGCCTCAATGATTGCCGAATGCTTATCGCCAACGATTCGCACTTCACTGAGAACGACGCCTTCTTCGTTCAGCCACTTTGCGAGATAGGCGATATTGGCATCCTGGGTGCGCCCGGACAGGATCTCGTCTCCGATGACCACCAGGCCCGCGGTCACTGATTTTGACTGGGTCACGTTCTAAGGCCTCTGCAGTGGGCTTCGCTGGCTGGCATGGTGGACTTTGGGAAGTGGTGGGCCCAGTAGGGTAAAGCAAACGCTTTCGATGCGCAGCATCGAGTGCGGCTGAACGACGGCAATCTGTGATTGCCGGCCGGGATAGTCCACTGAGGTCCAGCGCGACCGGTGAGCTTCCCGAGACATAGGTAACACTTCATACCGGACACATAGGTTACACAATTGAGGCATTTGGGAGGGTTCCCGGATGCCTTGGAAGGAGTGTAGCGCTATGGATGAACGTGTTCGTTTCGTGGCCCGCTTGCTGGAAGGCGAGAAGATGGCCGTGGTATGCCGCGACT
>JANQIO010000101.1 GCA_028282105.1 Halieaceae bacterium
CAATAGGGTCGGGCCGGAGCGAACCTGTCTGTAAATATGCACGGGCAGGCTCTTTTTAAAACCGGGTGGCAGAACCACCCCAGGCATATTGATCGAGGAAAACAACATGGCACTGAGTGCAACTGAAAAAGCAGACATCGTAAAAGAGTACCAACAGGGTGAGGGCGATACCGGCTCCCCCGAGGTGCAGGTAGCCCTGCTCACCGCTAACATTGAGCAACTGCAGGGACACTTTTCATCTCACAAGCACGACCACCATTCACGCCGCGGCCTGATCCGCATGGTGAATCAGCGTCGCAAGCTGCTGGACTACCTGAAGCGCAAGGATAGCGAGCGTTACAGCAATCTGATCAAGCGTCTGGGCCTGCGCCGCTAACGTTTACGAATCCGCCGGGGACAGCCCCGGCGTTTTCTTTATAGGAATTGGAGAATTTAATGAATCCCGTAACAAAGACTTTCAAGTACGGTGATCACACGGTCACCCTGGAAACGGGTCGTATCGCGCGGCAGGCCTCTGGCGCTGTCCTGGTTACCATGGACGAGACTTCCGTGCTGTGCACGGTGGTAGCCGAAAAATCTATGCGTCCCGGGCAGGACTTCTTCCCGCTGGGTGTTCACTACATCGAGAAGACCTACTCCGTGGGCAAAATCCCCGGTGGCTTCTTCAAGCGTGAAGCGCGCCCCTCCGAGAAGGAGACCCTGACCTCACGCCTGATCGACCGCCCGATCCGCCCGCTGTTCCCGAACGGCTTCATGAACGAAGTGCAGGTGGTCTGTACCGTTATGTCGGCCCAGAAGGACATCGACCCGGATATCCCCGCCATGATCGGCACCAGTGCTGCCATTGCCATCTCTGGTGTGCCTTTCAACGGCCCCATCGGCGCGGCCCGTGTGGGCTTCACCGACGAAGGTGGTTACATCCTCAACCCGACCTACGGCCAGCTGGAAACCAGCAAGCTGGACATGGTCGTAGCTGGCACCAGCGAAGCGGTGCTGATGGTTGAGTCGCAGGCGGATGAGCTGAGCGAAGACCAGATGCTGGGTGCGGTACTGTTTGCCCACCAGGAAATGCAGACCGTCATCAAGGCAGTCCAGGAGCTGGCCGCGGAAACCGGCAAGCCGACCTGGGAGTGGTCAGCCCCCGAGGTAAACCAGGCACTGGTTTCCCAGGTGGAAGCCAGCGTCAAGGACGCCCTGGGCGAGGCCTACCGCATCGTCGACAAGGCCGAGCGCTACACCCGCGTGGGTGAGCTGCGCGACCAGGTGGTGGCAGAGTTGGCGACCGACGCCGAAGGCGCTCCCAGCGCCGACGACGTCAAGGACGTATTCAAGAAGCTGGAGAAAGGCCTGGTGCGCCAGCGCATCCTGGCCGGCGAGCCGCGTATCGACGGCCGCGACAACCGCACTGTGCGGGCGATTGCCTGTGAAGTGGACGTGCTGGCCAAGGCTCACGGTTCCGCGCTGTTTACCCGGGGTGAAACCCAGGCCATCGGTGCCGTAACGCTGGGCTCTACCCGCGACGCACAGATCATCGACGCCCTGGAAGGCGAGCGCCGTGATCCCTTCATGCTGCACTACAACTTCCCGCCCTACTCAGTGGGTGAAGCGGGTCGTGTTGGCTTTACCAGCCGCCGCGAAATCGGTCACGGCCGTCTGGCCCGTCGCGGCCTGGCAGCGGTGCTGCCGAAGGCGGAAGACTGGCCCTACACCACCCGCGTGGTGTCCGAGATTACCGAGTCAAACGGTTCCAGCTCCATGGCGTCTGTCTGTGTGGGCAGCCTGGCCATGATGGCGGCCGGCGTACCCCTGAAGGCACCGGTAGCCGGTATCGCCATGGGCCTGGTTAAGGAAGACAATTCCTTCGCGGTCCTCACCGACATCCTCGGCGACGAAGACCACCTCGGCGACATGGACTTCAAGGTAGCCGGTACCTCCGAAGGTGTGACTGCCCTGCAGATGGACATCAAGATCGAAGGTATTAACGAGCAGATCATGGAGATCGCCCTGGAACAGGCGCTGCAGGCGCGCCTGCACATCCTCGGCCAGATGAACGAAGTGATTTCCGAAGGCCGTACCATCGTCAACGAGAACGCGCCCAGCATGGCGACCTTCAAGGTCGACCCGGAGAAGATCCGCGACATTATCGGCAAGGGCGGCGCCACCATCCGTGGCATCACCGAGCAGACCGGCGCCTCCGTGGACATCGACGACGACGGTACCGTCAACGTCTTTGGCCAGGACCAGGCGATCCGCAACGCGGCCGTGGCCATGATCGAAGAGATCACCGCGGAAGCCGAGGTAGGCGAGATCTACACCGGCACCGTGGCGCGTATCGTCGACTTCGGCGCCTTCGTCACCATCCTGCCCGGCAAGGACGGCCTGGTGCACATCTCCCAGATCGCTGAAGAGCGTGTGGAGAACGTGGAGGACTACCTCAAGGAAGGCCAGGAAGTGCAGGTCAAGGTGCTGGACGTCGACCAGCGCGGCCGCATCAAGCTGTCCATGAAGGAAGCCGCTGAAGATGCAGCGATGGCATCCGACGAAGCAGAGGACCAGGGCGAGGATCTCGCCCAGGCCGCCGAGTAAGGCTGGCTCAGAACGACAAGGGGACCCACGGGTCCCCTTTTTTGTGCCTGGTAATAGATGCTCTGGATGGGCCTGGCTTCTACCCGGTGCCTGCGCTGCTCAGCTCGGAGCTCTAATCTCAGTGTGCCGGGTCAGTTCGTATGGCTTAAACAGGATCGAGGCCGGGTATGCGCGCTGCCTCTGCCACCGCAAAGTCTATGAAGCGGCGGATGCGCGCCGGCACGACTACGGCTGACTGATAGAGCGCTTGCATGGGTAGAGCTCGGCCCCGATAGCGCGGCAGCACCTCGACTACTCGGCCTTGGTCAAGGCTTTGCTGGAACGCCCAGCGGGGTCCGGCGTGTATTCCCGCGCCGCTTTCCACTGCCTGGACCACAGAAAGCACGGCGTTTACCGTCAAGCCGCCCCGAGTCAGGAACTCGTGCTCTTCGCCGTCTGGCCCCCAGAGCTTCATCGGCTGGTTTCGATGTGCGGCAGAGAAAAATACCATCTCATGCTCAGCCAACTCTTCCGGCGTCTCTGGCACACCCCTCGCCTCGAGATACGAAGGAGCCGCCACCAGGACTCTGGGTACCATTGCCAGGCGCCGGGCCCGAAGACCCGAATCTGCCAGTACGCCGGTGCGGATTGCTACGTCGATCCCGGACCGCGACAGGTCCACATAGTCACTGCTCAGGGAGAGTTCCACTTCGAGTTCAGGGCTGAGCCTGCGGAGTTCCAACAGCCAGGCGGAGACATGCTGCTGTCCAAAATCGATAGGCGCGCTGACTCGCAGCAGGCCTTTGACGGCTTCGGCGTCGCCCGCCGCTTCCGCTTCTGCACTGCGGAGCTGTGGCAGCAGTTTTTGCATCGACTGGTAGTAGCGCTCTCCCGCGTCGGACAAGCGGGTTTGACCCTGCCCACGCCGCAGCAGTTGAGTTTTCAGGCGGCGCTCCAGCGCCGTCATGCGCCGCGAAACGGTGGACGCCTCCTGCCCGGCCTCTCGTGCTGCTGAGCGTATAGAGCCCAACTCGGCAATGCGGATAAAAAGCTGAATATCGGAGAAAGGGTCGCTGGACATATAGGTGCCGTTGCAAAATATGCAACAGTGTGCGGCATATTCTACGTCTGCACAACGGATATGGCAACGCGTAGTCTGCTTCACATGGCCTACACACGGTGGGCACAAATTAAGGAGATGTAGACATGAGTGCGATAGAGAACAAAGTAGTAATGGTAACGGGCGCATCCTCTGGACTTGGCAAGGCGTTGGCAGTCGCCCTGCTGGATCAGGGTGCCAGGGTGGCCGCCACCTTTCGTCGGCAGGATCAGGCGGATGCCTTTACTGCAGGCGCCGAGGGGAGAGGGCTGGGTGTGGTACTGGATGTGACCGACGCGGGGGCGGTTGAATTGGGTGTGGCAAAAGTGCTCGAACAGTTTGGACGCATTGATGTGTTGGCAAACAATGCCGGCGCGGGTCTGGTGGGAGCGATTGAGGAAACCAGCGAAGCGGACGCGCAGCGGTTGTTCGACGTCAACTTTTTTGGCGGCTTGCGGATGATCCGTGCGGTACTGCCCGCGATGCGCGCCCAGCGCAGCGGTCACATTCTGCAGTTCTCCGCCATCGGTGGTTTCACCGGTGTTGCGGGCCTGGGTGTCTATGCCGCCGCAAAGGCGGCGACGGATATCCTCGGGGAGGGGCTTGCCAAGGAACTGGCGCCGCTGGGTATCAAGACCACAGTCCTGACGATCGGGATCTTTGAGACGGAATTTGCCGGAAGCTCCCTGAGATACGTAAACGCGGAGATCGATGACTACAAAGACACGCCCGCCGCAGCGTTCCGGGGCTTCATTGGCAATTTGCAAGGCAGCCAGCCCAACGACGCGGCGCGGGGAGCTCAGGCAATCATTCAACTCATGGCCGCGGGTGAGCCGCCTGTTCATGCTGCACTGGGAGCCGACGCCATAGAGGTTATGGAAACCAAGATGGCGGCGGTCAAGCAGGACCTGCGAGGTTGGGAGTCAAACGCCCGGTCGGTGCAAAAGGTCGCCGCCTGAATCAGCTTGCCGCTTCTTTAGATGAGTGTGACGCTAGCGGGGACCTACAGGTCCCCCTTTTTGTGCCCGCAGAGGAACTCAGATTCCCGCGAGTGTCAGCTGGCTAGCCTGATAAACTCAGCTTGTGACGATGTGAAGCTGGTTGATGAGTGAATACGGAAATTGCATTGCTGACGCTAGGGGACTTAGTCGTCTGGATAGCGATTGGCCTGCTGTGCGGTGATGGATTCGTACGTAGCGTGAAGCATGAGGCCGGCCGCGGGAAGCGATATTCGCATGGGCGGTGGCTGGGAACCATGGTTGTGTTGATACTGCTTGTGGGCATCGGCATGGAGATCAACAACTTTTTGGAGCGCCCGGGCATTTATAAGATTTTCCCGCCGGTGTTTGGCGTTTTTCTGGGAATATGCTTCACGGCGCATCGAATGAGAAAGCACAATCTGTGGGATGCCAAGGTCTTAGACAAGGACCGCTAGAGACTGTGTAGCGCGATTTCTGTAGTAGCCAGATGTCTGCCCGACGGACAGTTGGTTCTTTGGGTATTGGCTCTACTATCATTATGTGTCGTATAAAAATAACTTGGAGTCACCGCGATGATACGAGCTCTCATTGCTGCTTTATTCTCAATCCTTGCTGCTTGTGGTGATCGGCAGAGCGAGGTTGTCGCACCCCAACCCGAAACGACGGCTGCGGCTGCAGTGGATGCTGCGCGGCTGCTGGCCGCTGACGACGACACCGCCAACTGGCTGAGCTATGGCCGCACCTACAGCGAGCAGCGCTACAGCCCGCTGAAGCAGGTGAATACAGACTCCGTGGCGGGCCTCGGCCTGGCGTGGAGCTTTGATTTCAATACCCAGCGTGGCATTGAAGCGACCTCGCTGGTGATCGATGGGGTCATGTATACCACGTCCTCCTGGAGTATCGTCCACGCGCTGGATGCACGTACCGGCGAGCACTTGTGGACCTACGACCCGGAAGTTGACCGAGAGAAGATCAAACACGGCTGTTGTGATGCTGTGAATCGCGGCGTTGCCGCCTGGAAAGGGCAGGTGTTTGTCGGTGTTTTTGACGGGCGGCTGGTCGCACTGGATGCAGCGACAGGTAAGGTCAACTGGTCTATCGACACCGTGGACTCCGCACTGCCGTACACGATTACCGGCGCGCCGCGGGTGATTGACGGTAAGGTGCTGATCGGCAACGGCGGCGCCGAGTTCGGGGTGCGTGGCTTTCTTTCTGCCTATGACGTCGACAGCGGCGACATGATCTGGCGTTTCTACACCGTGCCCGGCAACCCGGAGCTGGGTTTCGAGAACGATGCCATGAAGATGGCTGCGGAAACCTGGAACGGCCAGTGGTGGGAACTGGGCGGTGGCGGCGGCACCGTATGGGACGCCATGGCCTACGATCCGGAGCTGGACCTGCTGTATATCGGCGTCGGCAACGGCACACCCTGGAATCGAGAGATTCGCTCCCCAGGCGGCGGCGACAATCTGTTCCTGTCTTCCATCGTCGCCCTGCGGCCGGACAGTGGCGAGTATGTCTGGCACTACCAGACCACCCCAGGGGAAACCTGGGACTACACCGCCACCCAGCACATCATTCTCGCTGACATGGAACTGGGCGGTGAAGTGCGCAAGGTGCTGATGCAGGCGCCCAAAAACGGCTTTTTCTATGTGCTCGACCGCGCCAGCGGCGAACTGATCAGCGCCAACAACTACACCAATGTCACCTGGGCCACCCACGTCGACATGGAGACCGGGCGGCCGGTAGAAGTGGACGGCGCTCGCTATATCGATTCGCCTTTTGTGGTAACCCCCTCCTACCTGGGCGGGCATAACTGGCACCCCATGTCCTACAGCCCCGATACTGGTCTTGTCTATATCCCGGTACTGGATTTCCCGGCAGCCTACGGCCAGCCCGAGGACTTCCTGTACCGCCCCGGCACTGCGAATACCGGTACCAGTGGCGTGGTGGGCAGCCTGCCCGACTCCCAGGCCGAACGCGATGCCATGCGCCCCTTGATGCAGGGCCGCTTGCTGGCCTGGAATCCGCGCACGCAGGAGGAAGCCTGGCGTGTCGAGCACAACGGTCCCTGGAACGGCGGCACCCTGGCCACCGCCGGCAATCTGGTCTTCCAGGGCACCGCGGACGGCAAGTTTGCCGCCTTTACTGCGAATACGGGAGAGCGCCTGTGGGACTTCGGCACCCAGACCGGCGTGGTGGCCGCGCCCATGACCTACGAGATCGACGGTGAGCAGTACCTGTCGGTAGCCGCAGGCTGGGGTGGCGCCTATGCGCTGGTGTTCGGCGAATACGTGCAGGCGGAGAGCCTGCCGAACGTGAGCCGGGTGCTGACCTTCAAACTGGGTGCTGACGGTCAACTACCGGAGGTGGATTGGCGGCCCAGCGTGGTGTTCAACCCACCGCCGCGAACTGCCTCTGAAGACGCTGAAGAAGCCGGTTTTGCGCTCTACCAGGACACCTGCATGGGCTGTCACGGCCTCAATGCAGTATCCGGCCTGCTGGTACCCGATCTGCGTGGTTCAGGCCTGATACATGACGCCGATAGCTGGGACAAGGTGGTGCGCGAGGGCATTCTCGCCAAGCGCGGTATGGCGAGCTTTGCCGACTACCTGGACCGGGAGCAGAGCGAAGCGATACGCGCCTACATCATCCGTGAGGCGCATCGCGGCAAGCAGTTGCAGGAAGCGCGCGCTGCGGCCAGCGCAGCGCGCTGAAGCATCACCGAGTTGTGCAGAGGTTCCTCATCCAGGCAGGGCACCCATGTGCTGCCCGCCCGACAGGTCAATCACCGAGCCGTTCACAAAGCCCGAGCGCTCGGGATCGGCGAGCCATAGCACCGTTTCCGCCAGGTCCTCAACCGTGCCCATGCGGCCTGCCGGTATCTGCGCCGTGAAAGCATCGACGATACCCGGCATTTGCAGCAGGTCGGTGGTCATATCGGTCTCGATCAGGCCGGCGGCGATGGAGTTGAAGCGCACCTTTTGCTCGGCATACTCACAGGCGGCCACTTTCACCGCGTAGTCGATTCCCGCACGCGCGCCGGAATACACCGAGTAGCCTTTGCCCGGCAGTCTGGCGGTCAGTGACGACACTGTAATCACCGAGCCACCGCTGGTCATGGCCGCGGCCGCGTGCTTGAAGAACAGCAGCGCGCCGATAAAGCTGATTTCCAGGGTCGGCGTGATGGCATCCCGGGTCAGCTCGGCAATCGGTGCGTGGGCATGGGTGCCACAGGAGTTCACCGCCACATCGACGCGGCCGTAGGTCTCCAGCGCCTGTTTGAACAGGTTTTCGACCTGGCCTTCGTCGGTGATATCGCAGGCCACCGCCAGGCCACCGGTTTCCTCGGCCAGCGCCTGCAGCGGTTCCAGGCGGCGCGCGGCCGCCACCACCTTGTAGCCCGCCTGCGCCAGGCGGCGTGCGCTCTCAGAGCCAAAGTTCTTGTCACCGGAAGCACCCAGGACGACTGCTACCTTTTCTTCTGTACCGGCCATAAGCCATACTCCATCTTCTTATTTGGGTTTGCATGTGCTGAACCCGCAATAATCGCAAAACCCGGAGCCTGAGAACAGGATGACGCGCCTCGAATTTTTCTATGACCTGACCTCGCCCTGGACCTACCTGGCCTTTACCGGCATCCAGCCGATGGTGAAAGCCTACGGGGTAGAGATCGAGTGGCGGCCGCACCTGGTGGGCGGGGTGTTCAACGCCGTGAACCAGGAGCTGTACGCCAAGCGCGAGGCGGCCTTCAGCAACCAGCGCATCACCGGCTATACCCTGAAGGACCTGGCGGATTGGGCGCGGCTGCGCGATATCGAGATTTCCTGGCCCAGCTTCCACCCGGTGAGTGCGGTGAAGTGTATGCGCGGATGCTTCATTGCCGAGGAGGCCGGGGTGCTGCTGCCCTACAGCAAGGCCGTATTCGAGGCCTACTGGGGCCGCAGCCAGGACGTCAGCGATGAGGCGGTACTGGCAGCTATTGCGGAGGGTGTGGGTATGGAGGCCGATGCCTTCCTGGCTGCCATTGCCCGCCAGGACGTGAAGGACAGGCTTAGGGCGAATACCGATGAACTGATCGAGCGCGGCGGCTTTGGCTCGCCCACCATCTTCATCAATGGCGACGACATGTATTTCGGCAACGACCGCCTGCCACTGGTAGAGCAGGCCCTGAAAAGGGGTCAGTAAAAAGGGCTCTGACCCCTTTTTGTGGACAGCGCTGTTATAGGAGAGGACATCATGGCCAAACGACGTGTGGGCGCAGTGATCTACCCCGGCTGGGAAATGCTCGACACCTTCGGGCCGTTGGAAATGTATAGCGTGCTGGGCGCCGAAGAAGTGGAGATCTGCGTGATCGCCGAGCAGCCTGGGCCGGTGCCCGCCGCACTCGGCTCGGACGGGCCGCTGGCACCCCGCGTTTACGCAGACTACGGCTTCAGTGACTCACCCGCGCTGGATATCGTGGTACTGCCCGGCGGCTCGGGCACATTCCCCGCGCTGGAGAGCGCTGCCATGCTCGATTTCCTGAGGACAGCGGCCGAGACGGCGGAAGTGGTCACATCGGTGTGTACCGGCTCGGCGCTGTTGGCCAAAGCTGGCCTGCTGGACGGCCTGCGCGCCACCACCAACAAACAGTTTTTCGCCATGGCGCGTATGCAGAGCGACCAGGTGGAATGGGTTGAAGAGGCGCGCTGGGTGGATGCCGGCAAGTTCGTGACGTCCAGCGGAGTCAGCGCCGGCATGGATATGACCCTGGCGGTCATCGCTCGCCTGTGGGGCCAGGACCTGGCGGAGCAGGCCGCCGACTACGCCGAATACAGCTGGCATCGCGATGCGGACAGCGATCCGTTCTATAAGGACCTCGACAAGGGTTCGCGCCAGTTGGGGCTGGTCTGATCGCAGCACCAGTTGCAGTTTACTCGCGTACAAAACCCGAACAACAAGGACCCCATAACCATGAAGAATAAGAAAGTAGTCCTGGACAGGTATCCCGAAGCCCTGCCAGTTGCCGAAGTCATGTCAGTTCAAGAGGAAGATGCCCGCGTCCCTGGCGACGGCGAGATACAGGTTGCCGTCGATTACCTGTCCATTGATGCCTGGATTGGCACCACCTTGAGCCCTGGCTGGCTGCACACACTGATCCCCGAAGGCGCCACCGTGCCAGCGCTGGGGGTGGGCAAGGTACTGGCCAGCGCCAGTCCGGACTTCCAGGAGGGCGATGCGGTGTTCGGTCCCTTTGCAGCGCAAACGGTGGCCACGGTAGCGGCAAGCGATTGCAGCCTTGTCGATACCTCCATTGCCGGTCTGTCGGACTATCTTGGCCTGTTGTCGGTCACCACCGGCCTTACGGCCCTGTTCGGTATCCGAGATATCGGCCAGGTGAAGCAGGGAGATACCGTGGTGGTCTCCGCTGCGGCCGGTGCCGTGGGCTCGGTGGCGGGCCAGATGGCCAAGGCCCTGGGTGCAGGCAAGGTAATCGGCATCGCCGGCGGCCCCGAAAAGTGCGCGTTCCTCACCGAGGAGCTCGGCTTCGATGCCGCCATCGATTACAAGTCCGAGGATGTGGAGCAGCGCGTTGGCGAGCTGGCGCCGGAAGGTGTGTCGGTGTTTTTCGACAACGTCGGTGGGGAGATGCTCGATGCGGTGCTGGAACATATTCAGGAACGCGCCCGGGTAGTGATCTGTGGCGCTATCTCCCAGTACGCGGACAACAACGACGTCTATGGCCCCAAACGCTACCTGCGTCTGGCGGAACGCTACGCTCGCATGGAGGGCTACACGGCGTTCCACTTTGCCGATCGCTATGCCGAGGGTATGAAGGACATCGCCGTGTGGATGGGTGAGGGCAAACTGAAGATGCGCGAGCAGGTCGAAGAGGGTATCGAGTCTTTCCCGCGTGCCCTGGAAATGCTCTTCACTGGCGGCAACACTGGTAAACTTCTGGTGCACACCGGTAGCTGATGGCTGATACCCCGGAGCCAACAGAGCGACGGGTAGGCGCGTTCCTGTATCGGGGTGCGGAGACAACGCGGCTTGAGACTTTTGTGGACGCCGCCTTCGCCTTCGCTCTCACACTGCTGGTGATCTCCTTCGATGCGGTGCCTGGGAACTACGAGGAACTGGTGCTGGCGCTGCGTGCCACGCCGGCCTTCCTCTTCGGCTTTTTGGTGCTGACCATGTTCTGGCTGGCGCATCGCAACTGGTCTATCCGCTACGGCCTGGATACCACCACCGCGAACCTGCTGAGCCTGGCGCTGGTATTTATCATTCTTATCTATGTGTATCCGCTGCGCGCCATGGCCACCGCTGCCGTGAGCGCTCTCAGCGGTGGCTGGCTGCCCAGTGAGTTTACGGTGAGCAGCTACGCCGAGCTGCGTGGGCTGTTTGTCATCTATGGCAGCGGTTTCCTGCTGGGCAACCTGTGTATCGTCGGCCTGTACTTTCATGCCCTGGGCCAGCGCGAGACGCTTGCCCTGAGCGCGCGGGAAGTCCTGTTGACGCGCCACGAGATCTTCGCCTGGCTGGTGGCCTCAGGCATCGGCCTGCTCTCAGCCGGACTTGCACTGGTGCTGCCAGACCGGCTGGTGGGACTGGCCGGCTGGGCCTACTTTCTGCTGGCCCTGGTGATGCCGCTGGTGTACATGGCGCTGAACCGGCGCTACCAGGCCAGTTTCCAGGACTAGGCGAGCCGCTGGCCATCAGCACCGGAATTCCTGCCAGCATTTTCCCATAGGACAGGGGTGTGTCGGTGGTAGTTATGGGTATGATAGGGAAGCTTGTACTGTTGGACGTCGAAGGCCACGATCTATGTTTCCTGCGTTACCTGTGATCCCCCCGCTGCAAGGGCGCTCGCATCTGCTCTACACCGTTGTCGCCTTACTGCTCTTGCTGCAGCCACCGGGCGCGGCAGCGGAGCCGGTGGATGAGGATCAGTTGGGCGCCTGGTATATGTACTTTTTCAACTTTCCTTCACAGACGTCGCAATGGGGCGTGCAGGGCGATGTGCAGTACCGGAACTGGGACCTGGGCGGAGATCTCGAGCAGTTGATGCTGCGCGGCGGTGTGACCTGGCGGCCGGAGTCCAACGACGTCACCCTCACCCTGGGTTACGCCAATATCACCAGCGGCGAATTCGGCTCCAGCAACGATACCGACACCGAGAACCGCATCTATCAGGAGGCCCTGATACCGCAGAAGTTGGGCGACCGGATCTACCTGACTCACCGCTTCCGCTACGAGCAGCGCTGGGTGGACGACCAGGATTTTCGCACGCGCTTTCGCTATGCGCTGTTTATGAACATCCCGTTCAACCGCACTGACCTCAAGCAGGGCGCCTGGTATGCGGCCTTCTACAATGAACTGTTCATCAACGGAGAGAAAGATGTGGGCGATGGCGTCGAAGTCGAGTACTTCGATCGCAATCGCGCCTATGCAGCGGTGGGCTACAGCCTCACCGATACCCTGCGCACCCAGTTTGGCTACATGTACCAGACCACCGACGGTGTCGACAAAGGCCAGCTACAGTTGAGCCTGCACCACAGCTTCTAGTCCCGCGGCCTAGCGGTTCGCGCGGTTCTCGATCAGGTCGTCGACCACGGCCGGATCGGCCAGGGTGGAAGTGTCCCCCAGGCTGCCCAATTCGTTTTCAGCCACCTTGCGCAGGATGCGGCGCATGATCTTGCCCGAGCGCGTTTTCGGCAGTGCCGGCGCCCACTGAATCACGTCGGGTTTGGCGATTGGGCCAATTTCCTGCACGCACAGTGCCACCAGCTCTTTCTGCAGTTCTTCGCTGGGCTCTACACCGATCATGGGCGTGACATAGCAGTAGATGCCCTGGCCCTTGATGTCATGGGGGTAGCCCACCACGGCAGCCTCGGCAATGTCGTCGTGCAAAACCAGTGCGCTTTCCACCTCAGCGGTGCCCATGCGGTGCCCGGAAACGTTGAGCACATCGTCCACTCGGCCGGTAATCCAGTAGTAGCCGTCGGCGTCACGGCTGGCGCCATCCCCGGTGAAGTAATAGCCCGGGTAGTTGCTGAAATAGGTGTCCACCATGCGCTGGTGGTCGCCGTAGACCGTGCGAATCTGGCTCGGCCAACTGGCCTTGATCACCAGGTAGCCGGCGCCTTCCCCTTCGATTTCCTGGCCCTGCTCATCAAGCAGGGCGAGCTGCACACCGAAGAAGGGGAAGGTGGCGGAGCCCGGCTTGAGGTCGGTTGCCCCAGGCAAGGGGGTAATCATGTGGGCCCCGGTTTCGGTCTGCCACCAGGTATCGACAATGGGGCAGCGCGACTCACCCACCACGCTGAAATACCACTGCCAGGCCTCCGGATTGATCGGCTCGCCCACGGTACCCAGCAAGCGCAGGCTTGCCCTCGAGGTACGGGTAACCGGCGCATCGCCCAGTGAATGCAGGGCGCGGATGGCGGTGGGCGCGGTGTAAAAGATATTGACCTGGTGCTTGTCGCAGACTTCCCAGCAGCGCGAGGCATCGGGGTAGGTGGGTACCCCTTCAAACATCAGGCTGATGGCGCCATTGGCCAGCGGTCCATAGACAATGTAGCTATGCCCGGTCACCCAGCCGACGTCGGCGGTGCACCAGTAGACCTCGCCGTCCCTGTAGTCGAAGGTGTACTTGAAGCTCATGGCGGCCTGCAGCAGATAGCCGCCCGTGGTATGCAGCACACCCTTGGGTTTGCCAGTGGAGCCCGAGGTGTAGAGGATGAACAGCGGGTCTTCCGCATCCATGGGTTCCGGGGTGCAATCCTTGGCCTGGCCGGCCACCAGATCTTCGTAGCTGACATCGCGGGATTCATCCCAGGACACCTCGGCGCCGGTGCGCCTGACCACGATGCAGCTATGGACGTTGGGGCAGTCTGCCAACGCCTTGTCGGTGTTGGCCTTGAGCGGTATGCGTTTACCGCCGCGAACGCCTTCATCAGCGGTGATCACGGTCTGGCAGTCGGAGTCGAGAATGCGGTCCTTGAGAGCCTCTGGTGAAAAACCGCCAAACACCACTGAGTGGATAGCGCCTATCCGCGCGCAGGCCAGCATCGCATAGGCAGCCTCGGGAATCATGGGCATATAGATGCATACCCGGTCGCCCTTACCGACGCCCCGAGCCCTCAGGCCGTTCGCCAGCTGGCACACAGCGGCCTGGAGTTCAGCGTAGGTCACGGTTTTGTCGTCGGCCGGGTCGTCCCCCTCCCAGATCAGCGCAACCTGGTCAGCACGGGCGGGGAGGTGACGGTCGATACAGTTGACGCTGACATTCAGTGTGCCGCCAGCAAACCAGCTTGCCTCCCCGGTATGGAAATCGTAGCTGCATACGCTATCCCAGGGCGAATCCCAGTCGAGGAACTCAGTCGCCATCTCTGACCAGAAGCCTTCGGGATCTTCCACGGAGCGCTGGTACATGGCCTGGTATTGCTCGGCGTTGATATGGGCGCTCTGCTTGAGTGCCTCAGGGACGGGGTGAACAGGGAATTCAGACATGAGGGTCTCCCGGCTGGAATTATTGTTGTTGTGACTGCGGCTATAGCTTGTGTCTTGTGCGTAGCACAAGCATAGACCCGCCACTGGCGGGGCACCAGATCAGGCAGTGATGTGGATCAAACGACGCGCCCGCTGTGGTCTTGTGAAGCGCCTGCCGCGGTTCTTTATAGCGCCTGCGGCGGGCTTGTTGAGCGCCTGTAGCGGTTTTATAAAGCGCCTGCGGCGGGCTTATGAAGAACTAGCGCGTAGCGAGCATGCCCCAGTCTTCGACTGGATTCAGGGCCAGGCGTACATTGTCGATCAGGCGTGGTTTGCCGAGCTGGGCCGCCGCCAGAATGGCGACTTCCTCGGTGTTGGGGGTGACCTCGCCCAGGGTGCGAGCGTCGCGAATCTCGAAGTAGTCGGGTTCGAAACCGGCCTGGATCAGCTTCAGGCGAGCATGGGCTTCCAACTCGCGGTAGTTGTCAAAACCGCAGGCGATAGCGTCGCGCACTTCCATGAGGATGCGGTTCAACTCGGGGGCGCGCTGGCGCTGCTCCTGCGTCAGGTAGCCGTTGCGTGAGCTCAGGGCCAGGCCGTCCTCGGCGCGCGCCGTGGGCACACCGACGATGTCGATCGGCAGGCACAGATCTTTCACCATCTTGCGGATGATGGAGAGTTGCTGGAAGTCTTTCTCCCCAAACACCGCCACATCCGGCTGCACGATATTGAAGAGTTTGGTGACCACGGTGGCCACGCCGGTGAAGTGACCCGGGCGGCTGGCGCCGCACAGGGTGTCGGAGAGTGCCGGCACATTGACCGCAGTTTGTACACCGAGGCCCTCGGGGTAGATTTCTTCGGCACTGGGGGCAAACAGGATTTGCACGCCTTCCCCGAACAGCTTCTCCTTGTCAGCCAGCAGGGTGCGCGGATAGGCATCGAGGTCTTCGTTCTGGCCGAACTGCATCGGGTTGACGAAGATGCTGACCACCACGACATCACAGAGCTCCCGCGCTTTGCGCACCAGTTCCAGGTGACCTTCATGCAGGTTGCCCATGGTCGGTACAAAGGCGATGGTCTGGCCCTGAACCCGCTTGTCGCGGATGGCATGCTGCAGTTGCGCGTTGGTGGCGTATGTCCGCATCTTGTTCCTCGTTGGCTCCTCGCTGTCCCCTGACCGCTAGCAGCGGTGCTGGGCAACACATCAGTGCATCTTGCTAGGGCATAGTGCTTTGGACCTCACTGCTGCACCTTTAAGGAACAGCCAGGGCACAAACCAGGGCACAGAGCTGATGCAAAGTGGTAAAAGTACCAAATTGGGACGGCGAGTATGCCCCATGGTAGGGAGTGGGGCAACGCATTTTCACGAAATATTCATGCTTTTTTGTTACCAAACGAAGCACTCTTATGCTTTTCGAGGAGGGCTGTTACCAGCTTGCTGATAGTTAGTGCAAACTTACCGATAAGTTACTGATAAATAAAAATTTATTTTCTGAGAAAAGCGTGCGCTGAAAGAGTGCACGGAGCAGCCCGGCGCTGTTCCAGGGCAGGAACAGCGGAAAGTGTTACGTTACTCGTAGCCGTGCTCGGGGCGGGGGTAGGCACCGCTTTTGACGGCATCGACAAAGGCCTTGAGCGCATCCTGCACACTGCCCTGTCCGGCCATGAAATTCTGCACGAACCGGGGCGAGTGCTCCCCCAGCCCCAGCAGGTCGTGCATCACCAGTACCTGGGCGTCGGTGCCCGGGCCGGCGCCAATGCCGATCACAGGGATTTCCAGCTTGCTGCTGATATCGGTCGCCAGTTCTGTCGGGACGCATTCCAACACCAGGATGGAGGCGCCCGCATCCTGAATTTCCACGGCGTCGGCAAGAATGCTCTTGGCGCCCTTGGGCGTGCGGCCCTGCACCCGGTAGCCGCCGAACACATTAACCGACTGCGGTGTCAGGCCGAGGTGGGCGCACACGGGAATGCCCCGTTCCACCAGGGCGTGAATGCTGTCACTGAGCCAGGTGCCGCCTTCCATCTTGACCATCTGGGCGCCGGCCTGCATCAGCTCGGTGGCGTTGGCCATGGCCTGCTCCGTGGTGGCATAGGCCATGAACGGCATATCGGCGATCAGCAGGGCGTCGGTATTGGCGCGGGCTACACAGGCGGTGTGGTAGGCCATATCGTCGACGGTGACGGGTATCGTGCTGTCGTGACCCTGCAGGACCATACCCAGGGAGTCGCCCACCAGCATGGTTTCCGCACCCGCGGCAGCGATCAGGCGCGCGAAAGTCGCATCATACGCCGTGATGCAGCAGAACTTCTCGCCGGCCTCCTTCATGGCCTTCAGGGTATTGACGGTGATTTTGGCCATGCCGCGTCTGCCCGTTCGCTCCGAGTGTTGCCAGGTCCTGTGGTCCGGATCCCCGGCATCATCAGCTTTCCTTTTGCCGATGCTTTATGCCGATACTGGATCGCTAAATAAAGGTCGGGTTGAAGTAGTGCCGACCGCTGCGAATATCCAGCATGTAGTCCACGAGGTGTTCGTAGTCGCGATCGCTGTTGGCCAGGTCGATCTCGCTGGCGTTCACGATCAGCAGTGGGGCGCCATCGTAATATAGAAAAAATTCACTGTACACTTCGTTCAGTGACTCGAGATAGTCGCGGTTGATCGACTGTTCGTAGCCAATTCCCCGGCTTTCTATTCGCGATAGCAACACATCGGTAGAGGCCTGCAGGTAGATCACCAGATCTGGTCGCGGTGCGTCGATCGTGAGTTGACGGAATACCTTGTCGTAGAGCTGGTACTCATCACTGTCGAGGTTGATGCGCGCAAACAGCGGGTCCTTCTCGATAAGGAAATCCGCCACCCGCACCGGCTCAAAAATGTCGGACTGCCGCAGATCCTGAATCTGCTGGGCGCGCTGGAACAGGAAAAACAGCTGGGTGGCGAGCGCCGCCTGCTTGCGGTTCTGGTAAAAGCGCTCCAGGAAAGGGTTTTCTTCGGCCTCTTCGAGCAGGGCCTGGTAGTTGAAGGTGCTGGCCAGACGCTTGGCCAGCGTTGTCTTGCCGACACCGATAGGCCCTTCCACGGCAATGAATGCCGGTGGCCGACGCCCCCTCAGGTCGACGCCGGTTTCTGATCCCGCCGGGCTCGCGTTACCGTCCTGGCTCAATACTGTCTCCTAGGGCTTCCAGTCCCGCGTTGGAACAGGTTCCGCGCCAGCGCTGCAAAGGCGTGCCGCAGGGCAGAACCAGGTCCGCTGCAAGATCACTGAGAGGGTACAGCACGAAGTTGCGTTCCGCCATGCGCGGGTGCGGCACGGTGAGCTCATCGGTACTGATCGTCGCATTGCCATACAGCAGGATGTCGAGGTCCAGGGTGCGCGGCCCCCAGTGTTCGCTGCGTTCACGACCGTGGTTGGCCTCTATGGACTGCAGCTGCGCCAGCAGTTCACTCGCCGTCAGGCCTGTTTCCAGCCGTGCCACCAGATTCAGATAGTCTCGCTGTGTGCCGGGGCCCACCGCGCGGCTGCGGTAAGTCGGTGACCGGTCGACCAGGCGCGTTGCAGGCAACTGGTCCATTGCCGCCAGGGCCGAGCTGAGCAGGGACCGGGAGTCGCCCAGGTTACTGCCCAGGGCGATGTAGGCGTCGATCATTGCGGGCGTTTACGGCGGCGACGCCGGCGTCTCGGCCGGGGTTTTTCCTCCTCCGAGGGCCCGGTATCTACCTGCACGTCCGGGTGCTTTTCCTGCATATCGGTCCAGAACTTGCCCAGCCCTTCCAAGTCTTCACCGGACTGCTCGCGTAGCAACAGGAAGTCGTAGGCCGCGCGGAAGCGGCGGTGTGCGAGATGCTTGACCAGACCACGCCCCTTGCGCTTTTGCAGGCGCAGCTGGAATTCCCAGATCTCCCGCATGGGTGCCGTGAACCGCCGCGGTATAGCAATATGGTGTAGCTGCTCCTGGGTCAGCGAGCTGGCGGCTTCTGCCAGGGCTTCCATCGGCGCCAGGCCATTGTCTTCCAGGGATTTCTTGAGCTCCACCACCGGCGGCCATAGCAGGGCCGCGAGAATAAAGGCCGGTGTGACAGGCTTGTCCTCCGCCACCCGCGCGTCCGTGGATGCCATGGCGGCCTCCACCAGGTTCACTGCCCGGGGGTTCATGTCCAGCTCGCTGGCAGTAGCGGGGAACAGGTGCTCCAATAGCTGGTACTTGCGCAACAGCCTGAAGGTGGGCAGGGCTGAACCCGCCATGAACAGCTTGAGCATTTCGTCGAACAGGCGTGCGGCGGGAATTGCCTCCAGCATGTGCGACAGCTCGGGGATAGGTTCGGCGGTTGATTCCGCGATATCGAAGTCGAGCTTGGCGGCAAACCGCACCGCGCGCAGCATGCGCACCGGATCCTCCCGATAGCGTTTCTCGGCGTCGCCGATAATGCGGATCTGTCGATGTTCCAGGTCGCGCAACCCGTCCACGTAGTCGTAAACGCAGAAGTCCTTGCTCGAGTAGTACAAGGCGTTCACCGTGAAGTCGCGGCGCACGGCGTCTTCTTCCAGGCTCCCGAATACGTTGTCGCGCAGCAGCATGCCGGAGTCGTTCTGCTTGGCTGCGGGGCGGCGCTTGTCTTCCTGGTCATCGCTGTCGTGGTGTCCGCGGAAGGTGGTCACTTCGATAATTTCGCGACCGAAACGCACGTGGACGATGCGGAAGCGACGTCCGATGATGCGCGAATTGCGAAACAGCTCGTGCACTTCCTCAGGGGTGGCATCGGTGGCGACGTCAAAATCCTTGGGGTGCCCACCCAGCAACAGGTCCCGGACCGCACCGCCCACCAGATAGGCCTCGAAGCCCTGGCTGGACAACCGGGACATGACCTTGAGGGCGCTCTCGCTGATGTGTTTCCGGGAGACCGGATGTCCATCCCGCGGGATGCGGGTGGCGGCCTGGGTGGCGGATGTCATCGGTGTTTCAGTGCTCCAAAATGAAGGCGCGCAGTCTACCATACGGGTCAGCGGTCAAGAACGATGACGGGGAAAACAAGGTTTTCCCCATCCAGGTCTCACTAGGAGTCTTATTGTTATTTATCGGTCGTTTTTTATTGTTGGAATCTGTTGTTATTGTCAGGTGGCCCGGTCGCTGTTAGCGGCCAATCAGCCAGCGGCCTGTCACCCAGACTGCGTATGGCGCATAGTCATTTCTTAGTGTTCAGGTTTTGTCTCTTATCTTTTGTATTGCGCCTCTGACAGCTTGCACGCCCCATGCTGGGGCAAAAAATCGTTTAAAACCAACCACTTATCTTTACATCTCTGCATCAGGGCAGGGTTGGTAGGGTGTGCCTGTGGTTTTGTCACATAACTGTCATGTGACGTGTTACCTCAAGGGCTCCAACAGGCCATGTAATGTGACGAGAGGTAACGGCGAATATCGCCTTGTCACCCCTGCGGGCTTTGCAGACCTGACGAGGATAATGCTACGCCCCAAAACGGGTCGTCTCTCGCTTATCCCTCATCAGCCGGTACGACAGACCCACTCGTCACACGCCGAGACTGTCAGAGCTTCCTGACAGACACGGCGGTAAATACTTTTAAATACGGGCTTGCTGAACCTTGGTAAGCATTCCCGGAATTCTGATCGGCCTTCTCACTGTTGTCGCCAGACCGTGTGTCGGGCGAGTGCCGGGGCAGATTTCCGCGTGCCGGAATGAACGAAGGGGAAAACAAAGTTTTCCCCATCCAGGTCCATAGTTAGAGTCATTATTGTTATTACAGCTAGATTGTTATTTTTAT
>JANQIO010000129.1 GCA_028282105.1 Halieaceae bacterium
GCCTACAATCCGGCCGATCCCTCCGTCAACGCCCAGATCGTTGATGTATTGGACGGCACGCTGCGCTATACGTCGGGGTTGATCGGTGCCAACGATTACGATGATGTGATGGTGGCCGCAGGCAGTGTGGCGCTGGGAATTCGCGGCACGTCTTTCCAGATTGTTTATAACCGTCGCACCGGGAAGCTGGACGTGCGGGTCACCGAAGGGAAGGTCAAACTGGAATTGATTTCCAGGACTCAGGTTGGTGGTGTGGCGATGATGATGGGTTTCCGCAACAGCGAGAGCCGCACACCCCTCGCCGACCTGGACGCTGACGGGAATAACTCCGCCTCGATCCCTAATGTTAATACGGACGACTCTGTTGGTGGGTTGTCAAGAACGACTAAGGTTATTGAAGTGACAATTACCGACAAAGACGGTAAGGAAACCGTCATTCAAATCGATACTAGCGATGGTGAAGATAGGACTGGTGACCTGGTCCGCGGTACTGATCTCAAGGTGATCTCCGGTGACACCACGTTCAACCAGGCGATTATCAATACCGATGAGTAGGCTGCGCGCACGCCGTCCCGTTTAGTGACAGAAAACGCCCCTCAACGGGGCGTTTTTTTTGCTAGCCTGCCCCCATGGTTGCCTACTTCAAGACGCACGGCCGCATCATTGCACTCGGGCTGGTGCTCACGCTGCTGCTGGTGTGGACGCATCTGACCGCTTCGGGCTGGGTGAGCAGCGCCGTCGATCGGCTGAATTTCCTTACCTATGATTTGCGTTTGCAGGCCACGCATGTGCCGGCCTCGCCGGCAGATCTGGATGTGGTGATCATCGATATTGACGAGCGCAGCCTGGCTGCCGAGGGCCGCTGGCCCTGGAGCCGGCTGGTGATCGCTGATCTGGTGGTTCGATTGCATCAGTTTGGCGCCACTGTCATTGGCTTCGATATCAGCTTCCCCGAGGCCGAACGCAATGCTGCGCTGGAGGTGCTCGGCTCGCAATACAGTGAATCGGCGGCACCCGCGCAGCGGGCCTGGCTGGAGTCCCTGGCCCCGCAGCTCGACCGGGATGCCCTGTTGGCAAGCGTGCTGCCCGGGCGCAACGTGGTGCTGGGTGTGCTGTTTTCCAGCGATGGAGCTGAGCTGTCCGGGCAACTGCCGCCGCCCTGGTTCTTCCTGAAGCCGGAGCAGGCCGCTACTCACCAGGTGCTGGATATGCCGGGCTACAGCGCCAATCTGCCCGCTTTGCAGGCTACGGCAACCTACGGCGGTTTTTTGAATGCCACACCGGATGATGATGGGGTGATGCGGCGTACACCGCTGGTGATGCGGCACGGCGAGCGGGTGTATCCATCGCTGGCGCTGGCCATGGCGCGAGTGCATCGAGACGCACTGCGTTTCAAGCTTAACAGTGTGCCCGTGCTGGCGAGGTACCATGCCACCGGCATCGAGTTGGATGAACTGCGTATTCCTACTGATCGGTATGGCCGCGTTCTGATCCGTTACTTTGGTGGCGAGGGCACCTTTCCCTACGTGTCGGCGGCCGATGTGCTGTCCGCCACGTCGCTGGATGCTTTACCGCAGCACAAGGGCAAGGCGGTGATTGTCGGCACCTCGGCGCTGGGTCTCTATGATCTGCGCAATACGCCGCTGCAGCCGGCGTTTCCCGGTGTCGAAGCGCAGGCCAGCCTGCTACAAACGCTGATCCGCGATGACCTGTCTTTCCCGGTGGAGCCAGACTGGGAAGATGCG
>JANQIO010000157.1 GCA_028282105.1 Halieaceae bacterium
CCTGCTTCTACCTCGTCTTCTTTAACGCCAAGTTGTTCTGCAACAATCTTTTTAACGCGCTCTTCAATGCTGCTCATGGTTTCAGTCTACTCCTGTGAAAAATATTACCGTCCGGTAGTCGAACGGGCCGCATTTTACTCGTGTTGCCGGTGCATGTACATGCTGGGACAGCGCGATAAAAGGCCCAAACCGACCCCATTTATTTCCGGCACCTACATATACATGCCGCCGTTAATATGAATGGTTTCACCCGTCACATAGGCACCTGCGTCGCTGGCCAGGAAGGCCACGACTGCAGCGATTTCTCCCGGTTCGCCCAGGCGACCCAGTGGGATCTGCTGCAACAGCAGTTCCCGTTGTGCGTCTGGCAGCTCCCGTGTCATATCCGTGTCGATAAACCCTGGCGCCACACAATTGACGGTGATGTTGCGGGAGCCGAGCTCCCGCGCCAGGGCCCGGCTGAAGCCCTCGGCGCCGGCTTTGGTAGCGGCATAGTTGCTCTGGCCGATATTGCCCATCGAGCCGACCACCGAAGTGATATTGATGATGCGGCCCCAGCGCGCCTTGGTCATACCCCGGGCACAGGCCTTGCACACCCGGTACAGGGCATTGAGATTGGTGTCGATGACCGCGTTCCACTCGTCTTCCTTCATGCGCATGAGGATATTGTCACGGGTGATGCCGGCATTATTGACCAGCACCGTCGGCGCGCCGAATTCATCGCCGATGGCCGCCAGGGTCTCACTTACGCTGCTGTCATCATCCACCCGCAACACCCGACCGCCGCCATCATTGCCGGCGGCCGCAAGGTAATCGGATATCGCCTGGGCGCCGGTTTCGCTGGTAGCGGTGCCCACCACGGTAAAACCATCAGCCGCCAGGCGTTCGGCGATGGCACGCCCTATTCCCCGGCTGGCGCCGGTTACCAGTGCTACAGCGTCGCTCATGACATGGTCTCCTCGTTGATCGCAGACAGGCTGGCCTCAAAGTCCGCTGGTCCTTCGATAGTGTAGGTGGACAGCCCTTTATCAATGCGTCGATTCAGCCCGCTCAACACTTTGCCGGGGCCACACTCGACTATCGCGCTAACTCCATGGGACTGCATCGCCTGTACGCAGGCCGTCCATCGCACAGGACTGTAGATCTGCCTGACCAGTAGCGCACGGATCTGCTGCGGATCTGTTTCTGTTTCAGCATGCACGTTGTGGAGCACAGGAATATCGGGTGCCGATACGGTGATGCCCGCCAACACCTCTGCCAGCCGCTCCCCGGCCGGGCGCATGAGTTCGGTATGGAACGGCGCACTGACTGGCAGCGGCATGGCGCGCTTGGCGCCAGCGCCCTTCAGAGATTCGATGGCTGCATCTACTGCTGCCGTGTGACCGGCAATCACCACCTGGCCGGGCGAGTTGTAGTTAACAGCGGCAACCACCTCGCCCGTGGCTGCGGCGACGGCCTGGCAATGACTGTCGATCACATCATCATCCAGCCCGATAATCGCGGCCATGGCACCTTCGCCCACGGGCACTGCGGACTGCATGGCAGCGCCACGTTCGCGAACCAGACGCACCGCGTCCACAAAGCCCAATGCCCCTGCCGCCACCAGCGCAGAAAACTCACCGAGGCTGTGCCCGGCCATCCGCGCCGGGACAGCGCCACCCGCCGCCCGCCAGGCGCGCCACAGGGCGACGCTCGCGGTCAACAGCACGGGCTGGGTGGTTTCTGTCAGATTGAGGGCATCCTGCTCACCATGCTGGACCAGGTCCCAGACGTCATAGCCCAGGGCGTCCGAGGCCTCGGCGAAGGTCTGGCCTACTGATGGGTGAGCGGCCGCAGCATCTGCCAACATGCCGGTCTTCTGTGAACCCTGGCCAGGGAATACGAATGCCAGTTGTTCCCGTGTCATTCTGATTGTGTCTCCTGTTTATCGAGAGTTTTTACAAGATAGCGTGCCAGGCCTGGCACCATGTCCTGCTCTATACAGAGTGCAGCCTGTTCGACGGCTGCAGCAAACGCCACGCTGCTGGACGCGCCGTGGCTTTTTACCACCACACCGTTGAGACCCAGCAAGAACGCGCCGCCATGCAGGTCGGCACTGAGCACCGACTCGATTTCTCGCAGCGCCGGGGCGGCCGCTCGCGCCAGCAGGCGCAGCCACCAGTGTCGGCTGAAACTCTGCGCCAGTTGACCGGCGGCATAGTGCGCCGTTCCCTCGGCGGTCTTCAGCGCCACGTTGCCCAGCAAACCGTCGCAGACAATGACATCCGCGTCGCCACGGTACAGGGTGCTGCCTTCTATATAGCCGACGTAATTGATGCTGGGGTCAGACTCCAGCCTGCGGGCGGCCTCGCGCATGGCAGTATTGCCCTTCGACGCTTCGACACCGTTGCTGAGCAAGGCCACCCTGGGGGCCTCACTGGCGCCCAGCCCCCGGGCCAGCGTTGAGCCCAGCAAACCAAACTCGTGCAGGGACTGCGAGTCGGCTTCAACATTGGCGCCCAGATCGAGCATGTAGCTGACGCCTTTCTCTGACGGTATGGGAGAGCACAGGGCAGGACGCCCGAAGCCGGGCAGCATGCTGACGCGCTGGCGCCCCAGCGCCATCAACGCGGCGGTGCTGCCGGCGCTCACCACGCCGGCGACGCGCTGCTCCGCCAGCAGTTTAAAGGCGCTGTGCAGACTGGAATCCTGGGCGCCGCGCAGGGCGTCGCGAGTAGAGGCGTCCATCGGTAGCACACCGGAGGCATGGGTAATCGACAGGCGCTGGCGGGTGCCGGCGTCAAGGCTGTCGACCTGTGTTTCAATCTGGGGGGCGTCGCCGACCAGGTGCAGATGTAGCCTGGGATGGGCGGCCAGGGCGGCGAGCGCCGCCGGTAAGGTAACGCGGGGACCGAAGTCCCCGCTCATGATATCTACAGCCAGATGGACCCGTGAGTCCAAGGACTGCGATTCCGCTTAGTCTTCGTCGCCGCGCTCTACCACCTTGCGACCGCGATAAAAACCGTCGGCGGTCACGTGGTGACGACGGTGGGTTTCACCCGTCGTCTGGTCCACGGACAGGGTGGCACGGGAAAGCCCATCGTGTGAGCGACGCATACCGCGGCGGGAGCGCGTCTTCTTGTTCTGCTGTACAGCCATGTCAATTCTCCTGCTGTTTACTGCCGGACTTCAATTGCTCCAGCACCTTGAACGGGTTATCGCCATCGGTTTCCAGTGTTGCTGGCGGCTGGCGATAAGCGTCCAGTAACTCTTTACATGTCTCTGTGTCGTGGTAGGCGACGACCGGTATCCCGAGGATCAGTTCGTCTTCTACCAGGCCCCACAGATCGCCCTGCTCACCCTCAACCACCCAGGGATCAAGTGCGGCCGGCAACTGCTTGGCCATTTCATCATCACCGACAATCGCGAGCAGGTTTTCGCTCGCCAGGGTCAGTGGCATTGGCTCCAGGCAACGCTGACAGGACACCATCAATTCCGCACTCACTGTGACGGTAACGATAGAGCGATTTTCCTCGTCCCTGCCAAACGCGCACTGCGCTTGAATCGAACCCTCTCCAGATGCCAGAGCATCCCTTAACCTGGGCAGCGCTGACAGCGAAACGGCACCGCTGATGACGCTGCCGCGAGCCGCCGCTTTGCGTACATCCAGGGTGGTCGGGAGGGGCTCTGGCGACATAGGCGCGCAATCATAGGGACGGATTTATGCATTGTCAAAAAAATCTTTAAAATACAGACAGTTCTATGCGCGAAGGCGGTTACACTCCCGCCCTGAAGAAAGCCCATCAACAGGTCGGGAGCGACCGCCCTCATGACGCTGATTCTGGCCTCCAGTTCACCCTATCGCCGGCGCCTGCTGGAACGCCTGCAACTGCCTTTTACAACCATCTCCCCAGACGTCGACGAGTCACCCCTGCAGAATGAATCCGGGAAGGCGCTCGCGAGTCGGCTGGCACAGGAAAAAGCGGCCGCTGTTTTCGCACAGCACCCCACTGCCGTCGTTATCGGATCCGACCAGGTCCCATGCCTGGGAGAGGCGCTGCTTCACAAGCCGGGCTCGCAGGCTATGGCTCGGCAGCAGCTGGCACTGTGCAGTGGAAGGCTCGTGGTGTTTCACACCGGGCTCTGTGTGCTGGCCCCCGGCCGGGCGCCGCTCTGCTGCGTGGTCCCGTTCAGTGTGCAATTCCGGCATCTGACCGACAGCGAGATCGAGCGTTACCTGCTATTGGATGAGCCCTATGACTGCGCCGGCAGTTTCAAGTGGGAGTCACTGGGCATCGCGCTGTTTGAGCGCCTTGAAGGCAATGACCCTACGGCGTTGGAAGGATTGCCCCTGATCGAACTATGCGCGATGCTGCGGCGCCGGGGATTTGACCCTCTCGCGTAATTTGTGAACCACTAATAGACATATATTTCAGCTAGTTACGAAGCTTTTGGAGATATTGCTTGAGATTTGCGTCAAGTGGCGCCTCGAGCGACACCTTTTGCTTACCCAGCCGGAATGACAGGGAAGCCGCGTGCAGGAACAGTCTTTTAAGCCCCAGTTCCATTGCCTGCCGGTTTGCGTCCCGGTCTCCATACTTGTCGTCGCCCAGGATGGGATGGCCTGCCTGCAGGCAGTGGACCCGAATCTGATGGGTTCGGCCCGTGACGGGCTTGGCCTCTACCAGCGTGGAGCTGGCAAAGCGCTCGACCACCCGGAATTCGGTTCTGGCGGCCTTGCCCTCCCGATCCACCCTGACAATGCGCTCACCGGATTTGAGGGTGTTCTTTTTCAGCGGCGCCTCGACAAAATGCCGGTTGGCTGACCAACGCCCCGCTACCAGCGCCAGGTAGCGCTTATCCACGCAATCCTCGCGTAGTTGCTTGTGCAGGTCCTTCAATACCGAAGGCTTGCGGGCCACCATAATGCAGCCGGAAGTATCCCTGTCCAGCCGGTGCACCAATTCCATGAAACCCTCTGTCGGCGCCAACTTCCGCAGGCATTCGATCATGCCGATAGACAGCCCGCTGCCGCCGTGCACGGCCAGTCCGGAGGGCTTGTCGAGGACCCAGAGGCCGTCATCCTGGTAAATCAACTGGTCTTCCAGCAAGCCGGCCCAGCGGCGCGGCACATCCTGAGGCTCGTCGCGCTGCGCCGTCCGTAGAGGAGGAATGCGCACACTGTCCCCTTCGGCGACACGGTAATCGCCGCGCACCCTGCCTTTATTGACGCGGATTTCTCCCTTGCGCAAGGCCTTGTAGATGCGCGTCTTGGGAACCCCCCGGAGCTCCCGCAACAGAAAGTTGTCGAGACGCTGCCCCTGGTAGTCCGCAGTGACCTGGATAAATCGAACCTGGCTCATAAACCCTTTTAAATTGAAGCACTTATATTTCAGTGCTATAGTCGGCGCCGTGTTACGCGGAATCCCACCATGGATTGCCGGCGCCGGGACAACAGACACGCAGCGATCAGCGCGCTGCCGGCGGACGCCACGGCTATTGCCGTCGACTGTTTTCGATGTTTTTCGTTAACCACCGATGGCCTACATTGATAGCCCTGGATAGCGATAGCCATGGACACCTGGATTACAGCGCGAACACAAACGCTGGCATTCGCCCGGTTGGGAACGAGCTGCCAGCGACTGAGAACCGGCTTATATGACAGGCTACACGGCCCTAAAAAAAGCCAAAAATAGTGGGTTGCGGCAGTGTTCACAAGACATATTTCCGCAACCCCGGTAAACGGAAATACCTTAAACCGCGCAGCGGATGCTGGCGGCCATTGAGACAGAGCAGATTTTGCAGCTGGGGCAGCTAAACCTGGCCCGCTGCGCACGGTGACACCACCGAAGGCAGGCGAACGCGCCACACTCCGCTAGCATACGCGAACGGAATGAGAGATAGCGTACGCCGCGGACAGCAAGCATACGCGCCTGGCGCGACGGACGCTGTCATCAGAGATACGCCCGCGCATCGCGCGGCCAGAGCAGCCTCAGGTGTGTCAACGTTGATAATCAGGCCCCAGGCCTACGCCCCGGCGTGTGCTTCTATGTAGCGCTCGCCGGGAATACGGTAAACGCCTGGATAGCCTGCCTTGCCCAAACTCAATCCGCCTCCCCGCTGTGCCACAGCCAAGTGTGGTACACATGAAAAAAATGCTGATCAACGCGACTCAACCCGAAGAGTTGCGTGTTGCCCTGGTAGAAGGCCAGCGGCTCTATGACCTGGACATCGAGAATCGCACCCGGGTCCAAAAGAAATCCAACGTCTATAAAGGTCGCATCACGCGGGTAGAACCCAGCCTGGAAGCCGCTTTCGTCGACTTCGGCGCCGAGCGCCACGGCTTCCTGCCCATGAAGGAAATCTCCCGCGAGTACTTCTCCAGGAAAGGCGGCAACGGCGAGAACCGTCCCCGTATCAAGGACCTGGTCAAGGAAGGCACCGAGGTCATTGTCCAGGTCGATAAAGAGGAACGCGGCAACAAGGGCGCCGCACTGACCACCTTCATCAGCCTGGCCGGTCGTTACATGGTGCTGATGCCCAACAATCCCCGCGCCGGCGGTATCTCGCGCCGCATTGAAGGCGACGACCGCAGCGAATTGCGTGAGGCCATGAGCGGCCTGGAGATCCCCGACGGAATGGGTGTCATTATCCGCACGGCGGGTATCGGCCGCAGTTCAGAAGAGCTGCAGTGGGACCTCAACTACCTGGTGCAGCTCTGGGAAGCGATCCAGAAAGCTGGCGAAGAGGAAAAGGCGCCGTCCCTGCTGCTGCAGGAAAGCAACGTGATTATTCGCGCCATCCGCGACTACCTGCGCGAGGACATCGACCAGGTGCTGATCGACTCCAGCGACGCCCACCAGCACGCCCATAACTTCGTCAGCCACATCATGCCCCAGTACAAGAATCGCCTCCGTCTGTACGAGGATTCGATTCCCATGTTCAACCGCTTCCAGATCGAGTCGCAGATCGAAACCGCCTTCCAGCGCGAGGTGCGCCTGCCCTCCGGCGGCTCTATCGTGATCGACCCGACCGAAGCCATGGTGTCCATCGACATTAACTCAGCCCGCGCCACCAAAGGCAGCGATATCGAGGAAACGGCGCTGCAGACCAACCTCGAGGCCGCCGACGAAGTTGCGCGGCAGCTGAGGCTGCGGGACATAGGCGGACTGATTGTCATCGATTTCATCGACATGATGGCCTCGCGCAACCAGCGCGCGGTTGAGAACCGGATGCGCGATGCGCTGAAGATCGACCGGGCGCGGGTGCAACTCGGCCGCATTTCCCGCTTCGGCCTGCTGGAGATGTCACGCCAACGACTGCGTCCGTCCCTGGGTGAAACCAGTGCCATCGTCTGCCCGCGCTGCAACGGTCAGGGCACGATTCGCGACACCAAATCCCTGGCGCTGGCAATCCTGCGCCTGCTCGAAGAAGAAGCTATCAAAGAGCGTTCTGCGGAAGTTCGCGCTGTGGTACCCGTACCGGTGGCTACCTATCTGCTCAACGAAAAGCGTGACGCCGTTGTCGAAATCGAGCAATTGACCAAGGTGCGGGTGGTGGTATTACCCAACCCGTCCATGGAAACCCCGCACTTTGAAGTCGAGCGCCTGCGCGACGATCAGGTCGTCGAGAAAAAGGACCTGTCCTTCGAAATCGACATCACACCGGAAGAGGAAGAGATTCCTGCCGACGTACCGCAGGATATTCCCCAGGAGCGCGCCGCAGTACAGGCTATCGCACCCGCCTCTCCGGCGCCGGAGGCTGCACCGCAGGAGGCCAGCCCACGCAAGGAGCCGGCCAGGGACAAGCGGCGTCCCGAGCGCAAGCCGCGCCAGCAGCAGGAACCGGAGAAAAAGCCTGGCCTGCTGACCAGGCTGTTCGGCTTCCTGGGTAGTGAGACCGTTGAGGAAGAGGCCCGCGGCAAGAGCGGGAAGAAAGCCGGTCAGCAATCCCGTGGCAAGCAGGATGGCGATGACAACAAGGACGGTCAGCGCAACCGTAACCGCCGCCGCGGTGGCCGCGGCCGCCGTCGCGGTGGAGAAGGCCAGCGTAGTGACGCCCAGCGTAGTGACGCCCAGCGTGGAGACGCCCAGCGTGGAGACGCCCGCCAGGACAACCGCCAACAGCGCGGCGAAAAGCAGGGCCGCAAGCGTGACGACGCCCGGCGTGACGACGCCCGGCGTGACGACGCCCGCCGCGAAGAAGCCAAGCGTGACGACAATCGTGGCAACCTGCGTGAAGACGAACAACGCAAGGATGCCGATGCCCGTCGCGAGGGCGGTGGCAACGAAGAGTCCCGGGGGCGTCGCCGTCGCGGCGGCCGCGGGCGCCGCCGCAATGAAGACGGTGCAGCCCAACAGCCCAGAGAGGCCGTCGCAGACAGCGTAGAGACTGCCGATGACAATGAGTCCCAGGACAAGCCGCGCAAGCGCCCCTCAGACCAACGCAGCACAGACAAGCCCCGCCGCCGCCGGCGCGGCAAGCGCCCGCAGGATGTAGAGGCAACTCCTGCCACTGAAACTGCGCCCGAGGCAGCCATTGCCGATTCGGTTGAAGCACCGGCGGCAGTTTCCGCACCGGGTGCGGAAGCACCGGCCGCGGTCGAGTCACCGGCCATTGATTCTTCAACTGTCGATGCGGCAGCTTTGGAAGCCGATCCGGCGCCCGCATCAACGCCTGCTGAGTTGGCCGAAGACGCACCGATGGAGGAAGAGTCCGCGGCAGCCGCCGATGTGGAGAGCGCACCGCAGCCAGAAGACACCACCTACACCGCTGAGTCCTCGGCTGAGGTCGACAACACGACCTCAGGGGAAGTCGCCGAGGCCGTGGCAGAGTCAGTGGTCGAGGACGCTGCTGACGACCCACAGCAAGATATGGAAACCGAGGTAGAACCGGTCCCGGCCAGCACTGCAGCAGTAGCCGAGAGCTCGGGCGACCGCGCCTGGAACGACCCTCGCGTGGCACCCAAACCGGTAGCGGACGTCGTCATCGATACCGCCCACCCGGTGTTTTTCCGCGCCGATATCGCCCCGCCGGTGGTCCCGGTACGCCCCCAACCAGCCCGCGCCGCCAACGATCCGCGCGGCCCGGTGACGGGCGGCAGCGACAGCCCGCCGCTTTCCCAGTAGCAGGCTTGAGCAACGAAGGCATCGCTGTATAATGCGACGCCTGCCGCGGCCCCGCCGCGGCAAAACAGTTAAAGGTGGGCTGGCTGAGCGGTCGAAAGCGGCGGTCTTGAAAACCGTTGAACCGAGAGGTTCCCGGGGTTCGAATCCCTGGCCCACCGCCAA
>JANQIO010000167.1 GCA_028282105.1 Halieaceae bacterium
AACCAGACCGGTCAGCGTTGCGTAAAAGCGGTTCAAGGTGACCCGTTGGCTGCTGCGCCAACCGGCCAGAATGGCCTCGACCTGGGCGGGCTGCAATTCGTACCAGTTGCTCAGCTGCCCTGTCAGCGCCTGTCGTGTCCCGGGGCCCGACAACAGATCGACCAACTTGCGAATCTGCGACAACATCGCATCCGAGGCGGGGGACAGCATGGAGTCCATGGAATCGAGAAACTTCTTTGCATGCATCGCTGACGTCGCTTGCGGTATACATCCGGGCAGCAAGGCTGTAAAGAAAACGACATCTCGCTTGCGAAGCACGCGATAAGAGGCATGCAGTTCCTCGGATTCTCGCGAACCCAGCAGCCACATACCCGCGCCGCCAAGGCCCAGCAAAACACTGCCCGCCAGGGTCAGCCGCAGCGGGCCACCCAGCAACGCGCGCCGGGACAGGACGGGCTGTGAATCGAGATCAGGGGGCATGATTCCACCAGGCGAGATCGCTGAATGCACGCAGGTCGAGCTCGTGTGTCCAGGCGGAGCGATGCTGCTGAGAAACGTGAAAATAGGTCTCTGCCATTTTTTCCGGTAACAGCAAGCCGTCATGCTCCATGCCACGGGTTTTCCGCAGTTCGGCATACATTTCCGGGCCCAGCATCTTGCCCAGGGTATCCGGCGCATCGACTGCGCCGTCTATGAGGATATGGGCGATATGGATACCGCGTGACGCGTACTCCGCGTTCAAGGTCTGGCACAGCATTCGACGCCCACCCATGGCCGCAGCATGGGAGTGCTGTCCAGCGTTTCCCCGTACCGCAGCCGTGGCGGACGTGACCAGCACGGTTCCGCCGCCCCGCGCTTCCATCAATGGAAACAGCACCTTCGCCAGCCGGAACAAGCCAAAGCAGGCCATTTGCCAGCCCAACTCAAATGTCTTGAGCGCCGTGTCGTCCAGTGATCGATTGCCGATCTGCGCGCCGAGGTTAAACAGCACCACGTCGATAGGGCCAATCTTCTCCACCTCTTCCACCAGGCTTTCAATAGCCCCTTCCTTGACGGCATTCACCAGATGGCCGCTGGCTGATCCGCCCAGTTTCTCGATGCCTTCGACCAGTGTGTTCAAGCCTTCGGCATCACTGCGGCGGCAAAGCGCTGCGTGGTAGCCCTCCAGGGCAAACTTTTTACCCACGCTGCCGCCGATACCGGCACCGGCACCGATGACCAGACAAACCTTCTTCATGATTGCTCTCCTGCGGCGCTGTGTCCGATAACGTTGGCGGCGATCTTCGCCTCTATGGAATCCTGCGAATAACCGAGCTCGGCGAGAATCTCCCGGCTGTGCTCACCCAGCTTCGGACCGGGGCCGGCGATCTCACTCGGGGTGACATCGAACTGGGCCGCCGGCCGCGCCTGGCGCACCTCACCAAAGCCCGGGAAGTCAATTTTCTCGATGGATTCATTGGCAACAATTTGTTCGTGACCCATCAGCTCCATTCTGTTCAGCAAGGGTGCACATGGCACACCCTCCGCATCGAGACGCTCAAGGATGGCATCGCTTTGCCACTTGAGAATTTCCGCGGCGGTGATCTGCTTGCGCTGTTCCGCGTTGACGAAGCGGGCGGTCGAGTTGTTGAAACGCTCGTCGTCTATCAGGTCTTCACGATCCAGGGCACGACACATGCCGGCCCACTCCTTGTCCGACACCGCGCCCGCCGTGATGAATCGATCCTGGGTCTCGTAGATGAGATCCATCACACCCTGGAACTTGGTCACGTCGATTTCTGCCTCACCGTAGGTCAGGCCGGCCATGCCCTCGGGCCAGAAGAACGACAGCATGGCGTCCAGCATGGACAGGCGAATATGCTGCCCGCGCCCATGCTTCTCCCGGGCGTACAGGGCTGTAGAGATTGCCTGGGCCGCGGTCAGGGATGTCACCTTGTCCGCGGCAATGATGCGGAACATTTGCGGCCGCCCGGTGGCCCGATCGGCCTGGATATCGGTCGCTCCTGAAAGTGCCTGTATCACCGGGTCATAGACCCGTTTGTGGGCATAGGGACCGTGTTCACCAAAGCCGCTGATGGAGACGTAAATCAGCTTCTCGTTAAGAGTCCGCAATCGCTCCTCGGAAAAGCCCATGCGCTCTATGGCGCCGGGGCGGAAGTTCTGAATAAACACATCCGCAGTCGCAACAAGTTCCAGCAGGATGTCCTTGCCTTCGTCGGACTTCAGGTCCAGCGCCAGAGAGCGTTTGCCCCGGTTACAGGAAAAGAAACCCGCCGTGACGTCGTTGTGTTGAGGGCCGATATGCCGCATCTGCTCTCCGATCAGAGGCTCCACCTTGATAACGTCGGCGCCCTGGTCGGCCAGCATCATCGCTGCCACGGGTCCGGACACCATGCTGGTGAGGTCAATGACTTTCAGCCCGCTGAGTGGTCCCATTACGCACCTCCAACAATCTGTTTGAACAAATTCGGGTAATTGATCTGCATGGCCCTGATATAGGCGGGCCGCTGGGCAATTCGGTCACGGTACTTGGCCAGGGCTTCCGGCAGTTCAACCTGGTAGAAGTC
>JANQIO010000206.1 GCA_028282105.1 Halieaceae bacterium
CTGAAAGCGCCCGTGAGACTGCCAGCAGCACCATACAAGTAGTGCCTCAACTGGCGTTCACTCGCTTCCGAATGAGTGTTCAGTTTAACACAGGCGCTACTGTCGACGGCGTGAATATTGCCTAGTCTTGCGCTGTATCAGGCAGGCGCTTTCCGCAGGCTACCCGGCGATTTGCCGGTGATTTTCTTGAAGGCCTTGGAAAAAGAGGCCTCGCTGTCGTAGCCGCAGCGGCTCGCCACCTCCACCATCGGCGCGCCATCTTCCGCCAGCCAGATGCTGGCCTGCTGCATGCGCAAGCGCGCCAGGTAGTGCATGGGCGATTCACCCAGGGTGCGCTTGAAGTGCTCCGCAAAGGCGGAGCGCGACATGCTGGCGACCTCGGCAAACTGCGCCAGTGACCACGGATGCCCCGGCTTGCCATGAATCAGGTCCAGTACCCGCCGCAGCCGCTTGTCGGCCAGCGCAGTCACCAGGCTGGCCAGCGGGTGGTCTACCCAGGATTGCTCGCGCGCCAGGGTGACAAACAGGGTTTCCGACAGCCGATTCAGCACCGCCTCACTGCCAGCCCTGTTGGCCAATGCCTCCATGCGAATCAAGTCGGATAGCGCCCGCGCCGACGGATCACTGCCGCAGCGCCAGATCACCACCGGCGGCAACAGTGCCAGCAGCGGATTAGCGGTATTGTGCTTGAGCAGGAAGTGGCCGCACAGCAAACCGACGCCATCCGCCCGGGGCCCGTGCTCAAAACTGATGGAGCCGACGGCATTCACCTGCGCCGGGCAGCGCGCGCCGGTGTGCAACTGGTGCCGGGCATCCCGGGGAAAGATCACCATATCCCCGGCCGCCAGCGGCTCGGGGGCTGCCAGGGCCGGCGAGACCACCCGGCAGGCGCCGTGGGTCACCATATGGAAGCTGGCAAGTCCGGTTCCGGAGGTGTCCACTGCCCAGTCATTGCCGCAGTACTGGGCATTGTGAAAGATGCGGGCGCGCAGCCGGAAGGCCTCGAACAGCGCTGACAGGGTATCCACCGGGGGCTCTGGACGATCGGACATAAAGTCAGGCTAACCGCACATACCCCCGCAGGGCAACGATAACTAGGATAGCTCCCCGTTGAATGCGAATGATCGCTGACACCATCCAACCACCAACGAGGAAGTTCAAACTATGAAAACCAGACTTTTGGGAATCATCTTTGCGCTGTTCAGCCTGTCCGCCGTGGCGGGCGTCGACACCGACACCGATGCCAACGGCGTCATCCTGGCCGGGCACGATACCGTGGCCTACCACACGCAAGACCGCGCGGTTGTGGGCAAGCCCACCATCACCGCGGTCTACAATGACGCGATCTACCGTTTTGCCAGCGAAGCCAATCGCGACCTGTTCGTTGCCGACCCCGCTCGCTACGCGCCTGCCTACGGCGGCTTCTGCGCCTTCGGCGCCACCTTCGGCAAGAAGTTCTCGGTAGACGGCAAGGCCTTCAAGGTGGTCGACGGGCAGCTCTACGTCAACAAGAACCTGTCTGTCGCGGAGACCTGGAACAAGGATATCCCCGGACACATTGTTGAAGCCGACGAGTACTGGCCGCGAATCGAAACGGTACCGGCCGGCCAGCTCTAAGCTGCCAGCCACTGTCTGCCAGCCACTAGCTACCAGAATAAATGCGGCCCCAGGGGCCGCATTTGTTGTACCGCGGCCTGCGGCACGCCGGCAGCGTATCTTTTCGAAAAACTGATCGCTTTTTACAAAACAATCAATTTTTCAAATCACCGCCTCCCGCTTAAGCTGCCCGCAACTCATCAACGCGGCCGCTTACCATGAACCAGGACAAGCAACAGCCATCGCTGCAGGACTACCCGGGCTACTGCCTGGCGCTGTCAGCGCTGTTCTCCGGAGTACTCGGGCTGAGCATCTACCTGCATATGCTCTAGCGCCAGCGGGCTGCCTGCCCTCCGCCGCCCCTCAAGGCCGGCTATTCGGTACACTGTCGGCAAATTCCAATCAGCGCAGGCGTCTCCTGCTCTCACTCCATCGCTCCCTGATTTTCTGGACTCGACTGACAGTGGTCATCGCCGCTACCTGCCTGTCCTGGAGTACAGCCGCACAAGACCAGCTCAGCGAGGCGGTCGGCGCTACCAGGCAGGCGGTCGATAGCTACCGCAGCCAACATGAGGCGAAAATCCTGTCCGACTTCGCGGACCTGCTGGCCATCCCCAATGTGGCGGTCAACCTGGCCGATATGGAGGTGAATGCCGACCACATCATCGGGCTGCTGGAGCCGAGAGGGTTTTCGACCCGCAAGCTGTACGCCGGCGGCGCCCCCTATATCTATGCGGAGTTGCAGAGTCCGGGCGCTACAGAAACGGTGATGATCTATGCCCACTTCGACGGCCAACCGGTGCAGGAGGAGAACTGGCAATACCCGGCCTTCACCCCCACCCTGCTGGACGGCCCGTTGCCCGAGGGCAAACCGGTGGACATCGCCCAGGTGAAAGGCGCCTTCGGTCCCGAGTGGCGCCTTTACGCCCGCTCTGCCGGCGACGACAAGATGCCGGTCATCGCCCTGATTCATACTTTGGATGCACTGGCGGCGGCCGGCATCAATCCCTCGGTGAATATCAAACTGCTGCTGGATGGCGAGGAAGAAATGGGCTCGCCCACGGTGCGCCAGGTGATCGACCAGTATGGCAAGTTGCTGCAGGCGGACGTGCTGCTGTTCTGTGACGGCCCCATGCACCAGTCACGCCGCACCCAGATTGTGTTTGGTGTACGCGGCTCTACCACTGTGGACATCACCACCTATGGCGCCACCCGTCCCTTGCACTCCGGACACTACGGCAACTGGTCGCCCAACCCGATCATGTCGCTGGCCTACCTGCTGACCAGCATGCGCGATGAGTCGGGGCGCATACTGGTCAAGGATTACTACAAGGACGTCACCCCACTCTCCGAGCTGGAGATGGAAGCCATTGCCAATATGCCGGACGTCACCAGCACGCTGCAGGACGAACTGTCGGTGCACACCCCGGAAGGCAATGGTGCGCGTATCGAAGAGCTGATCTCCCTACCGGCGCTCAACATGCGCGGCTTCGTGGCCGGCGGTGTGGGCAGCAAGGGCCGCAATGTGCTGCTGTCTTCCGCCACCGCCTCTATTGATCTGCGCCTGGTGCCGGACCAGACACCCGAGGGCACCCGCACACTGCTGGAGCGGCACGTGGCAGCGCAGGGCTTCCACGTGGTGCACGAGGAACCGACAGCGGAAATCCTGCGCGCCCACCCGAAAGTAGCGAGGATGGACTGGAAGGATTCAGGCTACCCGGCGCTGCGCACAGAACTCGACCATCCCATGGCATTGCGTCTCACCGCACTGATGCGCGCCATAGCACCCGACCTGATTGTCACGCCCACCATGGGTGGCAGCCTGCCCCTGCACGAATTCGGCAGCCGCCTGAGTGCGCCCATCATCATTCTGCCGCTGGCCAACCACGACAATAACCAACACGCTGAGAACGAGAACATTCGCCTGCAAAATCTATGGGATGCCATGGCAGTGTACGGCGCGGTGCTGGCACATTTTGGGGAGCCGGGCGCCTGACCCGCGGCTACCTGAAGCTCGCCTTGATGACGCCGTGGTCAGAGGTGTGGGCCTGCTTATCATCGACGTGATCGTTGAGAATCAGCACCTCATCCAGCTCCCACACGCTGTCAGTGGAATGCTCAAAGAACTCCTCTGATACCAGAACATGATCCAGCACCCCGCGGTGGTTGCTGTGCTCATGGGTGTAGAACACATCCCTGAAACTCCTTAGCTGCTCCAGAAATAGCGCACTGTACAGCGACTTGTCACCACCGCGGGAACGCTTGGTCATACGGGGCTGGTCGGTGATGATGTTGAGCGTGTTGCTAAGCGGGTCGTCATTGAGATCCCCAAGCACCACCGTCGGCGTATGCTGGCCGGCCAGGTGATCGACCAGGATCATTCGCAGCGCGGTGGCCTCCGCAGTTCGACGAATGGTCGATAAGGCACTGCCCACTGCTTTACGGTGCGCGGCATCGATATTGGCGCCGGTCCGCGCCGGCAGCTTCGATTTCAGGTGGCAGGCAAATACCGTCACATCCGGCGTGTGGTCATCGGCATGGCGCAGTTTGGCCTGGATCACACTGCGCGAAAAGCGGGTGATATTGACTGTGACTTCATCATCCTCACCGTCGCCTTCATCGAGTTTCACCAACTGATCGAAGGGGAAGTTCTTGATCACACCAATACTGCCCTCCACACTCCAGGGCGACCTCACCAACAGTGCACAGGCGATGTCGTACCAATCGTCCTTGATGTAATAGGCGGTGTAGTCCTCGAGTCCCGGGTGACTGATCACATCATCCAGGCAACTGCGGCTCCAGAGTTCCTGGATGGCGACCACGTCGGCGTCGAGTTCGCGCAGCTTGGCGACCGTCCAATCGCGCTGCAGGGTGTACTCCTCATGGGTCACAAGACTGGAGCCGCGCTTGCGTTTGCCGGCGGCCTGGAAGTTATAGAGGTTGAACGAGGCGAAGCTGATCGGGGCGGGCATAACAGATGCTCCAAAGCACAACAGTCGCCTTCGAGTTTAGCCGGGAATCTGGATGCGGGAAGCTAAGCGATTGGTCTAGGACTATAGGCCAGGTCACAGCAAAACACCGCAACACCGCACGGTGTTGTTCCCGGACTTCAACCTCCGTTCGCCAGCGCCCGCAGCCTGCCCGGGAAGCGCCGCTCATAGAGCTCCCCAGCCAGCACCGCGAACTCGAGGGACAGGTGGTGCTGGTCGTACCAGGCGGGAATGCCCTCGGGTGTGCGCGTCAGGCAGGTCTCCAGGACGCGGTTTTTGCACAGCAATTCAACCCTGTCCACGTAGAGGTCCACAACAGGCTGAAGCAATGGGTACAGCGCCTGCTGCTCTGGTGCATCACCGAAGTAGTCGACATTGGCTGGCAGTGCACAGGTCTCGGTCACTCCGGATCGATTGATATGCCAGGAGCAGTCGCGTCGGGTGTTGATGTAACCGCCGATAACCGCCAGCCTCATTTCCGGTCGCCTCGCCTTGAGAGCGAGTACCACATCGATCATCTCCTGCTTCCAGGGCATGAAAGGACGGTTTGCCGCATACACCAGCAGGTCGACGCCCGCCAGGAATTGCGGATCAAACAAGCCGTCCAGGCGAGCCTGGCAGAATTCATCGCTGCTGCTGAAGCCTTCCGCCGTGGCGGAGAAATCAGGACAGCGGTTGAGGCTGCCAAAGGTCACCAGGTTGACGTCTTGCGCGTCGCCGAATACGCCCTTGAGAAAGTTGTAACCGTCGGGCTCATGGGAATCCCCGAATACCATGATCTGCAGTTCGGCGTCCCTTCGGCAGGCAGGATGGGTGGCGGAGACCTGCACCGGGCAGGAATGACGGATGTAGTCGAAGCGGCGCTGCTTGCCGCTTTCTATTCTTTCGGGGCTGAGTTGCAGGTTGGGGCTGCGCCAGCTCCAGCCATCCCCCAGCCAGGCACTGGCCGGAAATGCAGCTACCAGCAAAGCAATGACCAGCGTACCCAGCGCAAAACGTCCGCCGGTGTGCACACCCCCGCCCCGCTCTGTCATCGTGGAGCGGCGATAGAAGCGTCGCTCCACGCCGTAGTGCATGCCGACTGCGAGCGCCACGGTAGCCGCGGCCAGCAATGCCTGGTCGCCAGCGTGCAACTCGGTCCCAAACTGGTAGCGGTAAAGTGCGATCACCGGCCAATGCACCAGGTACATGGCGTAGGAAACCTTGCCGACCCATACGCTCAGTGAATTGCTCAGCAGCAAGGACACACTGCGAGGGTGGCCGGCATCCCCCGCTCCAGCCAGCAGGACAAGCATGGCGCCCAGGGTGGGTAGCGAGACCTGCCAGCCGGGAAAGGCTACACCGCCCCCCAGGAAATGGACGCTATAGGCGATCAAGCCCAAACCAGTCCAAAACGCAGCCTCCCGCACAACACGCCCGGCGACGGCGTTCACCTGAGACATTTGCGCGGCCAGGGGTATCAGCAAGGCGCCCGTCGCAAACTGGAAGACCCTGAAAGGCAGCAGGTAGAAGGCTGCCGCCTGATCAACGGCGGTATACCAAACGCATAGCAGGAAGCCTCCCAGTGAGATAGCCATACAGGCCAGGGTGATCGGCAGGCGCTGGCGTACCGCGAAAAGCAGCGCCACCAGCGCAGGCCAGAACAGATAGAACTGTTCCTCGACCCCCAGTGACCAGGTGTGCAGCAGGGGCTTGAGCTCGGAGGCGGTATCCCAGTAGCCCGCTTCGATAAAGAACACCACGTTGGAGAGACTGAACAACGCAGCGACCGCAGAGCGGCTGTAACGTTGGAAATCGTAGGGGGACATCAACCAGGCCGAAGCCGCGGTGGTCAGCACTACCGTGGCAATCACGGCGGGAAGCAGCCGCCTGATTCTGCGGAAATAGAAAGTACGCAGGGACAGGCCGCCCGCGTCCAGTTCACGCAGCAATATCGACGTGATCAGGTAGCCGGATATGACGAAGAAGACATCGACCCCGACAAAGCCACCGTCGAAGCCGGTCACACCGAGGTGGAAGATCACGACGGACAAAACGGCAATGGCTCGCAGGCCATCGATATCGGGTCGATAGGTCACGGTGCTTACAGCGTTGGGAAGAACGCGTGAGTATAGGGGGAAACGGGTGGGGTGGGTATGTGGGTGTTTCCCCTGCGGGCGTCCAGATTGCTCCTATGGTCGCAATCTGTCGAACCAGGCCAGTTCTCACCCAGCCGACCTGCAAATGAAAAAGGCCCACCCTTCCGGGTGAGCCTTTGTCATTTGGTAGGACCAGCCAGATTCGAACTGGCGACCTCTACCATGTCAAGGTAGCGCTCTAACCAACTGAGCTATGGTCCTGTTGTTCAGGGCTGGCGATTATATAGATCAGGC
>JANQIO010000209.1 GCA_028282105.1 Halieaceae bacterium
AACGGCGGCAACAGCGACTCTCGAGGTAATCGCTAGCACGACAGCCAGAGCGGCGCGCGGCGCGAACTTTCTTCCCGGTTTCGACTCCTAGAAAGAGACTCGCCACCAGAAGGCTCCCACAACCATGCTTCGCAGCGCCCTGTTCGTACTCGCCCTGCTCCCCGCCGCCGCTCTCGCCAACTGGTCCTGCCAGAGTGGCGAACAGCAGGTGGCGCTACTGGAACTGTACACCTCACAGGGCTGCTCAAGCTGCCCGCCGGCGGACCGTTGGCTGAGCGGGCTCAAGCAGCACGACGATCTCTGGAACCACGTAGTGCCGGTAGCCTGGCACGTCACCTACTGGGATTACATCGGCTGGCGCGACCCCTTCGGCCATCGCGCCAATGACCAGCGCCAGCGCCGTATGGCGGCCGCCGCCGGCGCCCAGGTCTACACCCCCGGCATGTTCCTCAACCGAGGCGAGTTCCGACGCTGGCGCCGCCTGCCACCCGGCGGGGTGGCGGAGCCGGCCATCGAGGTGGGCGTGCTGGCTGCGCAAGCGGACGGTGACACCGTGCGCATCCGCTTCCAGCCCAGCGAACATCTAGAGCTCGAGGCGCCGCGGCTGGAGCTGGCCTACCTGCGCAGCGATCGCCGCACCGACGTGAAGGCCGGAGAAAACCGCGGCCGTGAGCTGCACCATGATTTTGTCGCCAGCCCGCCCACCCGGATCATCCTCAGCCGCGAAGGCGCCGGCTGGACCGGCACGGTGACCAAGACTCCGCATCCCGATGCTGTGGCTGTGGCCCTGTGGGTCACCGATCGCGATGGCAACTACCTGCAGGCCACCGGCGCCTGGCTGTAGCGAGACAACGGCGGGGCACAAAGCTGCTAGGCTAGAGGGCGTGGCGCAGTAACAGGGGTAACTACGTTGAAACCGACCTGGATTGTCGTACTCATGGTCACGGCCTTTGCCGCTGGCTACCTGGCCAGAGGGCTAAGCAGCGACGAAGCGACACCCGACCGCGGCCCGCGCGAGTACCGGGCGCCCGTAACGACGCCGCTGCCGGAACCCATCAGCACGCCCGATGCGGAGAGCCCGCCGGAGTTCGCAGACCTGCTCTCGCAGGCAGACGTGTTTGCCACCCTGCATCTGGCCTTCGAGCTGGCGGCCGACGCCGACCTGGAGAAGCTGGAGTCCCTGGCCAGCGAAGCACTGCGTTACGACGACCCGCTTTTCAGCTTCAATATCGCCGACATCTTTGTGGAACGCATGACGGCCATCGACGTCAATGCGGCTCTGGATTTCGCGGAGTCCCTGCCTGCAGGTCGCAGTCGTTCTGTGTTGATCACCAGCATCTACCGCAGCTGGTTGCGGCGCGATGCCGACGCTGCCAACGCCTACGCCGACAGCGTCACTGACCCGCTACTCCAGCAAATGCTGCTGGCCGCAGCGGAACCCGATGCGCCAGGCGCCGTGTTCGGCAGGCAAACCAGCCTGGGTGTTGAGATTTACGGCAGCGGGGCGATCAGCTATACAGCGCGCGCCAATCCGGCCCGGCAGCGTGAGCTGCGCCAGCAAATGCGGGAACTGCGGCAGGGCATGCGCGACGATCCCGAGGGCACCATTGAAGGCCTGCTGGCGGATGCCGAGGCAGACGAGCAACGGCAGCTGTTGCCCAGCGCTATCGCCTTACTGGCCCAGCAGGACCCACAGCTGGCCTTGGATTACCTGACGCGCTTCCCGGATGAACTGCGCGAGCTTGAAGGCGTGGTCCTCTCCGCCGCCGCCAGCCAGGACCCTGACTCCGTGAGTCAGCTGGCGGAAGACTATGCGCGCCGCACCGGCAACGTGGGCCCCATGAGCACCACGCTGTCTGCCCTGATGAAAACGGATGTCGAGCTGGCACTGGCCCGTTTCGATACCGTGCCTGAGCAGTTCAAGTCTGAAGTTGCCCTCGCCGTGGGTGCCCAGTATGCCCAGCAGGATCCACAGGCCGCCCTGAGCTGGATGCTTGAGCAGCCGATGGAAGACCACTACCTGCAGGTCGCCGTGCAAATGGGTGGACCGGAAGTCCAGGCCGCCGCTGAATCGCTGCTCTATGAGACCACCGACGATGAGGCCAGGCAGCAGCTCCTGCAGGCTGTCGCCAACAACCGCACACAGCAGGATCCGGCAGGTACGGTGGCCTGGCTCGAACAATTTGATCGGGAGCCGGGCTTTGCCAACGCCTACCAGAGCGCCCTGTCCCAATGGGCCGGCCAGGACCCGGCTGCGGCGGCTGCGCACCTGGAAAGCAACCCGCAATATGACAGCGCCGCAAGCAGCTCCCTCATTGCCTACTACTGGATCACGCGCGACCCGGATGCGGCGATAGCCTGGGCCCAGGGACTCGATAGCCAGGAATCACAGGAGTCCGCCACCGGCGCTATGGTATCGGCCCTGACCCGCACAGACCCGGCGCGAGCCCGGGATCTGTACGACAGTTTGCCGGATGGTCCCGCCAAGTTCAGGGCCGGTGCGCAAATGGCAATGCAGCAGGCTCGATTCAACAAGACCGAAGCGAGCCAGATCATGGAGGAGATGGGCATCCCACCGGAGTACGTCGATAACTACATGAACATAATGCAACCGTAACCGCAGCATGCGCCTGGTGGAGGCCAGGCAAAGCTTGATCCATGACAGGATGCCGAGCCAGCGCCGACAGTATGCTGGCGCAAAACCATAACAAGGTATCGGCCATGCTACGACTGCTCAAGGGACTGACACTACTCTTCTTCTGCGCCAGCGCGCTCGCCCTGGCAGACGCCACCCCCGAACAAATCGCCACTCTTGGGGGCCCGGTCTACACCCCGGTCGGCGCCGAACGCGCCGGCAACGCTGAGGGCACCATCCCGGCGTGGCAAGACGGCCTGCCCGACTTTGGCCCGGCAGACATGGAAGACGGCGGCCTGAAAAATCCCTTCGCGGGGGAACAGGAATTGTTCCGGATATCTGCCGCCAACCTGGATGAATACCGCGACAAGCTCAGCGACGGCCAGATCACCCTGCTGGAGCGTTATCCCGACAGCTACTACCTGCCGGTGTATCCCAGCCACCGAATCGCCACCTACCCGCAGGACGTGCTGGAGCGCGCCAGGTCTGCCGCTGCCGACGTCAGCATGGTGCCCACTGGCAATGGCTTGCAGAACCTCAACGCCAGCACCATTCCCTTCCCGTTCCCGGATAGCGCCCTGGAGGTCATCTGGAACCACATCGTGCGCTACCGGGGCGGCAGCGTACAGCGCACCTACACTCAGATACCGGTGACTGCAAACGGCGCCTTCAACCCGGTGGTGTTCCAGGACAAGCTGGTGTTCGGCAGCGCCCTGCCCGCCGGCGAAGTCAGCGACAACCGCCTGTTCCTGTACCTGCAGCAGTCGCTGCAACCGGCCCGCTTCGAGGGCGACATGTTGCTGGTGCATGAGAACATTGATCAGTTCACCGAGCCACGCAACGCCTGGATTTACAACGCCGGCCAGCGGCGGGTGCGGCGCGCGCCCAACGTGGCCTACGACGGCCCCGGCAACGCCTCGGATGGCCTGCGCACCGCCGACGACCTGGACGGCTTCAATGGCTCCCCCGACCGCTACGACTGGAAGCTGCTCGGCAAGCGCGAAATGTACGTCGGCATGAATGCCTACGAGCTCAACCGCAAGTCGCTGGACTACAAGGACATCATCCGTCCCGGCCACATCAACCCGGAACACACCCGCTACGAGCTGCACCGCTGCTGGGTGGTGGAAGCGACCTTGAAAGAAGGCGAACGCCACATCTACGGCCGCCGGGTGTTCTACATTGACGAGGACAGCTGGTCTATCGTGCTCAAGGATCAGTACGATGGCCGCGGCGAGCTGTGGCGGGTGTCGCAGAGCCACGGCCTGTACCACTTCGACGCCCAGGTGCCCTGGGGCGCGGAGGTGCAGAACGACCTGCAGTCCGGGCGCTACCTGCTGACGGGACTGGACAACGAGGTGCCAGGCCGCGCCTATGTCTGGGGGCTCAAAGCCCGGGCCAGCGACTTCACGCCGCAGGCCATGCGCCGCCTGGGGCGGCGCTAAACTACTCCGGCTGCCCCAGGGCCTGCATGATCTTTTCTATGGACCAATCGTCCGGCCGCTGGCTGGGCGGATATTCCTGAAAAGTCAGCAGGAACTGGCGGGTGACGGCACCGGCCAGGTACTGGCGGTGAGCCTTGTCGATCATCCAGTCATAGTAGGCATTGGAGTTGAGATCGGCGCGCTCGAAGGGATCCCGGCGCAGGTTGAACAGCTTCGGAAAGCGCAATACCACGAAGGGCTCCAGCCACAGTGCAAAAGTCTGCTCGCGGTTCTCGGCGTAAACCGTCTTCCAGTCGCCGACCCGAATACCTACCGGCATGCCCAGGTCATTGAGATAGACAAACTCACGGCGCGGACCCTTGTCCACCTGCCCGGTCAGGTAGGGCAGGAAGTTGTAGCCGTCCAGGTGCAGCCTGGCGCGCTTGGAACCTATCCTCGTTCCCTTTAACAGTCGCTGCTTGAGATCGGCGTCACCGGCAGCCGCTACCAGCGTGGGCATCCAGTCCAGGTGCGACATGATCTCGTTGGAGACGGAGCCGGCAGGAATCTTTTCGGGCCAGCGCACCATGGCGGGGACTCTGTAGGCGCCCTCCCAGTTGGAGTTCTTCTCGCTGCGGAACGGGGTGATGCCGGCGTCGGGCCAGGTGTTGTAGTGCACACCATTGTCGGTGGAGTAGAACACGATGGTGTTATCGGCGATGCCCAGCTCGTCCAGCTGGGTGAGCATCTCCCCCACCAGCTCATCGTGGGCCACCATCACGTCGTTATAGAAGCCCTGGCCCGACTTGCCGATGTGTTTCTCAGCCCGGTGGGTACGGAAGTGCATACCCGTGGTGTTGAGCCACACAAAGAACGGCTTGTCCGCCTGTACCTGCCTGTCGACAAACTTCTTGGCCGCGGCGACAAACTCCTCGTCTGCCGTTTCCATGCGCTTGCGGGTCAGTGGCCCGGTATCCTCGATACGGCCATCAGCAAAGGAGTGAATCACGCCGCGCGGGCCGAACTGCGCCTTAAACCAGGGCACCTGGGGATAGTCCTCGTCTTCAGGCTCTTCCTCGGCATTGAGGTGGTAGAGGTTGCCGAGAAACTCGTCGAAGCCGTGGTTGGTGGGCAGGTACTTGTCCTGGTCCCCGAGGTGGTTCTTACCAAATTGTCCGGTGGCATAGCCCTTGGTCTTCAGCACCTCGGCAATAGTGATATCCCGGTCCTGCAGTCCCAGATCCCGACCCGGCAGTCCCACTTTGGTCAAGCCGGTGCGCAGTCCCGACTGTCCGGTGATGAAAGTCGAGCGGCCCGCCGTGCAGCTCTGGTCACCGTAGTAGTCGGTAAAGCGCATGCCCTCATTGGCGATGCGGTCGATATTGGGCGTACGGTAGCCCATCAGGCCATCGCTGTAGGCGGAGATATTGGTGATGCCGATATCGTCACCCCATATCACCAGGATATTGGGCTGCTCGGCGGCGGGGCTAAAAGGGCTGGCAACGGCGAGAAGTGCCGCCGCCACAAGGCGATTCCACTGCATATTCTTATCCTCTGTTTGCTGCGGCGTGCGGGCGCCTGCTGGGAATGAGTTTAGCCATGCCGCCGACGGCTACAAGCCCACACCGAGCAACAGTAGGCGCTGGCGATGGGCTGAATCAGTAAATTTGGCACAGAATCTGCTGTAACCATGGAGTAGAGCTTGAAATGGCGATGAATGCGCATACACTTGCGCTCGCCCGCACTGGGCTGGTGCAGTTGCTTATTTTTTCGCCACCCACTGGTGCAGACACACAGCTCTGCAGGTAGCTATCTAAAGTTGGCTTACTACAGTTGGTTAACCACAGGTGGCTAACTACAGGTAGCGTGACAGACAGCCGTTTAAAGATAGCCAGAACCAGGGCCAGCACGGGATCAGGAGCCCCGTAGACCATGACAGACAGCGCGAACAGTTTCGATATTGAGCAGCCCGGCGCCTACCCGGTGTTGGCCGAGTTTGAGCCCGCCCGTGCGGCCTCCCGCCAAACCACGACAGGCGTCATCGACGAGCTGCTGGTAGCGGAAGTCTTCCTGGTGCAGGCCACCATCGAAAGCGCGTCTGCGTTGGGCGAGGGCCTGCAGGAAGTGCGCAAGGCCCTGTACGGCGGCGGTGAAATGAGCGAGGTGTTAAAGCGCACCCAGGAAGGCGTGTTCCAGCCCTACCGCGAACGCTTCCAGCTATTCCGGGAGCTCAAGCGCAAACGCTAGCGGGCACTGTCAGACGGGGGCCTGGCCGGCTCAGGACTTGCCGGCTTCGAAAGCCGCTTTCTGTTCCGGCGTCGCCTCAGTCTGAAACTTGTCTTTCCACTCGCCGTAGGGCATGCCGTAAACCAACTCCCTGGCCTGTTCGAGGTCAAGCTCGCGGCCCGCTTCTTCGGCGGCCGCGACATACCATTTTGACAGGCAGTTCCGGCAGAACCCGGCCAGATTCATCAGCTCAATATTCTGCACATCCTTGCGCGAATCCAGGTGGGAGATCAGGCGGCGAAACACCGCTGCCTGCAGTTCAATATCGTTTTCTGATTCGGCCATTGGCTTGCTCCGGGCATTGAAAAGGGACGACTGAATTATCCTTGATTCGCGTCATTTTCTCATCCGGGAAAGGGGTGCACACTGATCGCGTGCTGATTTTGTGGTGCAGGTATTTCCATGGCACTCGATAAGTTCATGGTCATCCTTGATCCTACCTCCGAGCAACAGCCCGCTTTCGAGCGCGCGTTGGCTTCCTGCCATATGACCGGCGCGAGGCTGCATGTCTATGCCTGCCTCGGCACGGGTCAGCACGAACAGACCTCCCCCTCCGCCGTGAACGCCTTCCGCCGCCTGTTTGATGACAGCGTGGAGCGGGCGCGCAACGAGGGCATAGAGATCACCGGCGAACTGGAGTGGGCCGCAGACTGGCGGCTGGCGGCCGTGGCGGCCGCGGCCCGGGTGTCTGCATCGATGATCTTCAAGCACTACACCCCGCACTCCGATATAGAGCGGGAACTGCGTCCGACCTACGATTGGACCCTGTTACGACTGGCTCCCTGCCCGGTGCTGATGATCAAGAACCGGCGCGACTGGAAGAACCGGCGGGTGCTGGCGGCGGTCTGTCCGGCGACCACCAGCGAGGCCCACCAGAAGCTCAACAACCAGATCATCAGTTTTGCCCAGCGCTTCTCCGACGCCTACGGCTCGGAAGCCCACATCGTTTCTGCCTTTGAAGACCGCCGCTATGAGCCGCGCCTGGACGCGCTGGCGGAAAACTGCGGCATAGCCGAGGAGTTCGTGCATGTGGTGGAGGGTAAACCCGCCGATGCCATACGCGATACCGCGGAAGATATCGGCGCCGACCTGATCCTGGTGGGCACCGTTGGCCGCTCCGGTATTCACGGCACCATCGTCGGTAACACCTCGGAGCGCCTGCTCGACCACACCCCCTCGGACGTCCTGGTTCTCAACTAATCGCAACCCCGGCACGACTCGTCGCAGGGCGAGGTGTATTCCATTGCGCCCTCGCCTAGCCTGAATTGGCAATAGACAAGGGGGAGCGCGGTATGACGACATTCACGCTGAATGGCGAGGACTACGAATTCGCCGGCGCGGAAGACACGCCGCTACTGTGGGTGCTGCGCGACCACGCCGGGCTCACCGGCACCAAGTTCGGCTGCGGCGCTGGCCTCTGCGGCAGTTGCACCGTGCATATCGACGGCCGCGCCCGGCGCGCCTGCATCATTCCTGTGGGCGCCGTCGCCGACAAGCAGGTCACGACCATAGAAGGCCTGGCCCGAGACGGGTTGCATCCCCTGCAACAGGCCTGGCTCGAGGAAGACGTGGCCCAGTGCGGCTACTGCCAGGCAGGCCAGATTATGGCCGCCGCCGACTGGCTGGAACGCACACCGAATCCCAGCCACGAAGACATCGAGAAACAGCAGACGCCGTTGTGCCGCTGCGGCACCTACGCTCGCATCCGCAAAGCGATTTTTCGCGCTGCGGACATCCGCCGCGAGGGCGCGGTAACGCTGGTGGAGCCGGATGGCCAGGAGGTGTCCACATGACAGCTCTCAATCGTCGCCATTTCCTCAAGGCCAGCGCCACCCTGGCCGGCGGCCTGGTGCTGGGCGTGAGCCTGCCGGGCCGGGGTGAAGAGAAATCCGGCAGCGTTGGCGAACCCGCCGGTCCACACCTCGCCTACCTGGTACAGATCGAACCCGACGGCAAGATAATCATCGGCGCCACTGGCTCGGAGATGGGCCAGGGCGTGAAAACCTCACTGCCAATGATCGTCGCCGAAGAACTGGACGTGGAGTGGGACAGCGTTACCGTCGAACAGATGCCGCTGGGCATCAAGCGGGACAGTGAGGGCAACCTGGCCTGGCTACACGTCAGCCAGGGCGCTGGCGGCAGCACCAGTGTCAGCGAGGGTTGGCAGCCCCTGCGCGAGGCTGGCGCCACCGCCCGCCAGCTCATTCTGCAGGCGGCCTCCGAGCGCTGGGGTGTGCCCATGGGTGCACTCACCACAGACCGCGGCGTGGTGATACACACAGCCAGCGGCCGCCGCGCCGGCTACGGGGAGTTTGCCGCCGCGGCCTCCGCCCTGCCGCTACCAGAAAATCCACCCGCCCTGAAAGCGACCGAGAACTTCCGGATTGTCGGCCGGTCACAGCGGGTGGTCGATGCCGAGGCAATCGTCACGGGCCAGGCGGAGTATGGCATCGACGCCAGCATGCCGGGGCAGGTGTACGCCTCGGTGGAACACTGCCCCTTCCGTGATGGCAGTGTGGCCAGCTTCGATGACAAGGCGGCACGCCGTGTACCGGGTGTCATTGATATTGTGCCTATCGAAGGCCCTGCGCCCGACGAGTTCTTCACGGTGCTGGCAGCCGGCGTGGCCGTGGTCGCCGACTCCACCTGGGCCGCCTTCCAGGGGCGCGCCGCACTGGACATCAAATGGCACCCCGGGCCACACGCCGATGAATCTACCGCCTCGCTCCGAGAGCAGATGCGACAGGCCCTGGAGAGACCAGGCCAGGTGGTGCTGGACGACGGTGATGTGCAGGCCGCTTTTGCCGCGGCCGATGACAGCCTGGCAGCCGATTACTTCGTACCTTACGTCTCCCACGCCCCACTCGAACCCCAGTGCTGCGTGGTGCATGTGCGCGACGATGGCGCCGATGTCATTGCGCCCACCCAGTCACCCTCCGGGGCGTCGCGCATGGTCAACCGGCTCACCGGGCTCGACCGCATGGCCATCAATGTTCACATCAGCCGGCTGGGCGGTGGCTTTGGCCGGCGCCTGACAGTGGACTATGTCGCCGAGGCCACGCTGATATCGATGGCGGTGAAGCGGCCGGTCAAACTGCAGTGGACCCGGGAGGACGACCTCAAGCACGACTTCTACCGGCCCTGCGGCCTGCATCGACTCAGTGCATCCCTGGACGACCGGGGCCGGCTGACCGGCTGGCGCCATCAGCTCGCCAGCCCCTCCAAGTACTATCGCCGGCCCAATGTGGAGGCAGACAAGATGTGGGAGGCGGAACTGTACCCGGATGATCCACCCCGGCGACTGCTGCCCAATGTACAACTGCAGTACTACTCCATGCAGTCCGGCGTGCCGCGTGGCTCCTGGCGCGCGCCCGCCCACTACGCCAACGCTTTTGCCGTGCAGAGCTTTCTCGACGAGCTCGCTCACCGCGCGGGACAAGACCCGCTGGCCTACCAGCTCGAACTGCTGGGTGAATCGCGGGAGCTGCCCTATGAACAGCACGGCGGGCCGGTATTTGACCCCGGCCGGCTGGCCGGCGTACTGAAGCTGGCCGCCGCCAAGGCCGACTGGGGAAAACCGCTTGCAGGCAGCCAGGGGCGCGGCATCGCCGGCCACTTCACCTTCGGTGGCTACGCCGCCTACGTGGTCGACGTGACGGTCGCGGCTGGGGAGCTGCGCATCGATCGCGTGGTGGGCGCCATCGATTGCGGGCTGGCTGTAAACCCCAACGGCGTTATCGCGCAGATGGAGAGCGGCGTGCACGATGGCATCAGCACCGCGCTGCGACTGGAGATTACCCTCGAGGAGGGTCGCATCCAGCAGGACAACTTCCACAACTACCGACTCGCCAGCCTGCGCGATGCCCCCCGCGTCGTCGAGACCTATATCGTCGACAGCCCGCACCCGCCCTCGGGCGTGGGGGAGCCGCCGATATCACCACTGGCGCCGGCTCTCACCAACGCCATCTTCGCGGCCACCGGCCAGCGCATCCGCGAGCTGCCGATCGGCGAGCAGCTCAAATCCTGAGCTACATCGCGGGCGCTAGTCTATAGTCTTGGGGTCCATACCCGGAGCCCACTGCCATGCTGAAGCTTGTTGTGCTGCCGTCCGCCTTTGGTGTTCGCAATGTCAGCCCTTTTTGCCTGAAGACCGAGATGCTGCTGACGGCGCTGGGCCTGCCTTTCGACATGGAGGAATTGCAGGACCCGCGCAAGGCCCCCAAGGGCAAACTGCCTTTTCTGCTGGACGGCGACACCTGTGTCGCTGACTCGGAGCTGATCGCCGAGTACCTGGACCAGAAGACCGACGGCGCCGTCTATGCCGGTATGAGCGCCGCGCAGAAAGCCCAGGGGCTGGCCCTGTTGCGGCTGGCCGAAGAACACCTGTACTGGACCGGCGTGGCCAGCCGCTGGCTGGACGACAGCTGGTGGCCAAACGTGGTGCAGGGATTTTTCCACTTTGTTCCCGCACCCCTGCGTGGGCTGGCTTCGGGCATGGCGAGACGCCAGCTTCGCAAGACCTACCAACTTCAGGGCCTGGGGCGTCACAGCTTCGAGGAGCAACAGGGTTTCGCAAGACGGGACTTCCAGGCCCTGCAGGACGCCCTGCCCGCATCCGGTTTTCTGGCGGGCGACAAACCGGGCTACTTTGACTTTGGTATCGCCGCGCTAATAGCTGGCATGGTCGACAATCAACCTCCCACCTGGTTCACCGAGCTGGCGCGCGACTACCCGCTATTGCTGGATTACACGGAGCGTGTGCAGTCCTCGGTGGGCGTTTACGGGCGCTTTACCGAGTAGTTCAAGCTATCCGACCAGATTCGGCGTTTTCGCCTGGCAGTGGCGACGGCCCGCTGCCCGCGGGGCGCATTTGCTATTATCTGCCGCCACTCTATGCCTGGAGACCAGAATGGCGGAAGCAGTAATCGTGGATGTGGTGCGTACCCCCATCGGCCGCGGCAAGCCGGTGGTCGGTGACCTCAGTGGCATGCACCCGGTGGCTTTGCTGGCGCAGACCTACAAAGCCCTGGTGGAGCGCAACGGGCTTGCCTATGACGACGTTGAGCAGACCTATGCCGGCTGCGTCACCCAGGCCGGCGAGCAGTCCAACAACCTCGCCAAGAACGCCTGGCTGCACCTCGGCACCGAGTACACCGCGGGTTGCAGCACGGTAGACACCCAGTGCGGCTCCGCGCAAACCTGCAACCATCTGGTCTCTGCCCTGATCGACGCCGGGCAAATCGATATCGGCATAGCCGCCGGCGTGGAATCCATGAGCCGGGTGGGCCTGGGCGCCAGCGCCATGCACGGGCCAGGCTATTTCATCACCGAGGACTGGCCCTGGGACCAGGCCCAATCCCAGTTCGAGGCCGCTGATCGCATCGCCGCCAACCGTGGCATCAGCAAGCAGGACTGCGACGAACTCGCGGTGCGCTCACAGACCAACGCCATTCGCGCCTGGGACGAGGGCCTGTTCCCCCAGGTAATCCCGGTGCAAGTGCCGGTTATGGGTGAAGGCATGCAACCCACCGGTGAAACGAAAACCGTCACCCGGGACCAGGGGATGCGCCCCACCAGCATGGAGAGCCTCGCCGACCTGCGCATTCTCAACGAGGGCGGTGTCCACACGCCGGGCACCTCGTCCCAGATATCAGACGGCGCCGCCGCTGTCCTGTATATGAGCGCAGAGGAAGCCAGAGCGCGCGGTCTCAAGCCCCGCGCCCGCATCATCCAGGGCGCGGTGGCTGGCTCCGACCCCTACTACCTGCTGGACGGCCCGGTGAACGTCACCGAGTTGCTGTTCAGGAAAACCGGCATGAGCATGGCGGACATCGACGTGGTGGAGATCAACGAGGCCTTCGCTTCGGTGGTGCTGTCCTGGCAGCGGGTATTCGACGCCGATATGGACAAGGTCAATATGCGCGGCGGCGCCATCGCCCTGGGGCATCCGGTGGGTTCCACCGGCGCGCGCCTGATCGGCGAGGCGCTGGTCAACCTGGAGCAGCAGGACAAGACCACCGCCCTGGTGGCCATGTGCTGTGGCGCTGCCAATGGCACCGGCACGATTATCGAGAGACTGTAGCCGAGCAGCGAGGATAGGGTCAGAGCAAGTCTCTTACTCTGACCCCAAGGTACACAGACCCCGAGGTACATACGACATCAAGGAGTTATCCATGGGTGATTTGAGCGGCAAGGTAGCCATCGTCACGGGCGCGGGCCGCGGCCTGGGTCGCGAGGAGGCGTTGCAACTGGCGCGCCAGGGCGCAAGGGTGGTGATCAACGATATCGACCGCAACGACGCACGGGACGCAGCGGAGGACACCGCCGAGGAGATTCGCGGTTTCGGCGCCGAGGCGCTGACCTGCTACGGCGACTGCGCCGACACCAATGACGCCAATGCGCTGTTCAAGGCCGCCCTGGACGCCTACGGCGACGTCAACATCATGGTAAACAACGCGGGTTTCTGCCGCGACCAGACCATCTTCAATATGGACGACGAGCAGTTCGATACGGTCGTCAAAGTACACCTGCGCGGCCACTTCGTGAATATGCGCAATGCCAGCGGTTACTGGCGCGGCAAGGCCAAGCAGGAGGGCAGCGTCTACGGCCGCATGATCAGCACCTCCTCGGAGGCTGCCATCTTCGGCAGTGCCGGCCAGCCCAACTATGCCGCCGCCAAGGCCGGCATCATCGCCATGAGCATGGGTGCCGCTCAACTGCTGATGAAGTACGGGGTCACCTGCAACGTCATCATGCCCCGGGCTCGCACCGATATGACCAATTCCGGCATTACCGCAGAGATGTTTGCCGCCCCTGAGCAGGGGTTTGACGCCTTCCACCCCGCCAATGTGGCACCGCTGGTGGGCTACCTGGCCTCACCTGAGGCGGGCCATATCTCCGGGGAAGTGATGGTGGTGTGGGGCAATCAGGTGGACGTGCTGGAGCGGCCGCGCTTTGGACCGCGCTTCAACCACGCGGATGGCACCTGGTCGGTGGAGGCCCTGCACGAAAGCCTGTCCAGCCATTTCAATGCCGAACACAGGCCGGTGCTGGATGGTTTTTCGGTGCCCCCCCAATAGGCCGCGACCGGGCGGCCGGGCAAGACTTAAGCAAAACTACAGCCCGACGGCGCGTAACAGCGCCAGCGGATCATGACGGCGCGCGATCAGGAACATCGAGCAATACAGCGCCAGGGCCAACAGCAGAAAGGCGCGCTTGCGGGCCTGACCAGGGGCGCGTTTCAGGGCCAGGCTGCCGGCCGCGATGTAGGCCACCAGTAAACCCAGCTTGACCCAAAGCCAGCCGTTGGCGAACACCGCGGCGGGCAGGCTGGCGACCAGTAGCAGAGCCGCCGCCAGCAACACGGTATCGATGCCATAACTGAGATAGCGTGTCGGCGCGGCCATGCCCCAAGCCAACTTGAGCTGCACGGCGACGCCGCGCAGGGTGAACAACGCGCCGCTCAGCAGCACGGCGCCTATGTGCAGGTGGCGCAGGCCCGGGTACCACTCGGCCAGCGCGGCATCCGCCGCCAGGGTCAGGAGGCCTCGGCCAGGTCTTGCTTGTTGCGCTTGTAGAGCGAACGGCGAGGCTTCGCAAACACCCGCTCGATCATCGGCAGAAAAGTCTCAAGCGGCTCACTGTCGTAGTCTTTGTCGAAGCTGTTTTGATCGTATTTCTCGCAGAACTCCGCGCAGGCATCAAAGTACTGGTGGCCACGGAAGGCCTCGCGTGCATCGCGGTCCAGGCCGACGTGATGGAAGAAGTAGTAACCCTGAAAGATGCCATGATGCTTGACGATCCAGTGGTTTTCCTCGGACACGTAGGGCTCCAGCAGCACAGCGGCGACGTCGGCGTGGTTAGCCGGCCCCAGTGTGTCGCCAATATCGTGGAGTAAGGCACAGACCACGTATTCCTCGTCGCGGCCATCGCGCAGCGCGCGGCTGGCGGTCTGCAGGCAGTGTTCAAGCCGGTCGACCGGGTAACCCCCGTAGTCGCCGCGCAGCAGTTCCAGGTGGCTTACCAGACGCGCCGGCAGGCCGCGCATGAACTCGCCCATGTGCTCGGAAATCACGCCCCAGTCCTCTTTCGAGGCCTCGGTCATGGCACGGAAATCAGCCTGTTCTTCAGTCATGGCACTCTCCTCAAGATTGGCTGGCTAAGCCTATCAAGGTCCACCCCGGATCGGCCACATCAATCAATCCACTGACGGTGACGCGCGTAATAGGCAAACCAGGTCAGCAGGCAGGCGATGGTGAACACCATAAACGGCAGGGCCAGCCCTTCCGGGCCGAAGACTTCCAGGGCGTTGCCCAGCGCCAGCGAATGGAAAATCTGGATCACGATACCCACCAGGCAGATCAGCAACATGGGCAGCGCCCATTCCTTGCGCAGCAACAGCGCCACGCAGCCCAACAGGCCGCCCAGAACCGCCGCCGCATAGCCGGCGGTGGCCCACAACGGACGCTCCTCAAAGTAGATACGCTGCACCTCCGGCAGGCTGCCCAGGTCCATCATGAACATCTCGTGCAGGAAGGCCGCGACGCCCGCCAGGTTCCACAGCAGGCCGAGCGCGCTGACAATCCAGAACCACAGGGGCGGTTTCTGGCGCATGGTGTTCTCCTGATTGTTATTGTCAGTCCATGGTGCGCCATGCCGGCCGGTTGGACAAGCGGCGAATTTGCGGCGAGACTGCCTGCCACCGTCAGACAACGTATGGAGTCACTTTTCATGCGCAAAGCCCTAACAACAATGATACTGGCGCTGCTGATGCCCCTCACCGCCCTGGCCCAGGAGGGCGCGCACCCGATCTTCAGCTCGAAGTTCGAACTCCAGGCGGGCATCCAGTACACCGACACCAATGCCGACGTCGCCGTGGTCGTGGAGCCCCTGCCAGAAACTTCCATCGACCTGGAGGACATGGGTATCGATGATACCGCCACCGTGTTCTATGCCGGCGGCCGCTGGCGCTTTGCCGAGCGTTGGAGCACCACGTTTACCTACAACAGCTTCGACGAGGAAGGCGGCGGCACCATTGAAGACAGCTTCAATTTTGATGGCGAGGTCTACCCGGCCGGCGCCTCACTGGACAGCGAACTGCGGCTGGACGCCTATATCCTCGATGTCGCCTACAGTTTCGGCAAGGGTCGCAACTACGAATGGGGGGCGGGACTCGGCCTGCACAGCTTTGTGTTTGAGGCCGGCCTGACGGCGCGGCTGACGGCGGGCGACGGGGAGCTGGATTTCAGCGACAGCACCGACAGCATTCTGGCGCCGGTGCCCAACGCGCGATTCTTTGCTGACTACGCCTTCGATGCGCGCAACGCGATTCGCTTCAACGCTGGCTGGCTCAGCGCCAGCTACGAGGACTACGACGGCCGCCTGATCTATGCCTCGCTGCGCTTCGATCACAGCTTTGGCGGCAACTTCGGGGTTGGCGTGGGCCTGCAGTACACCGACATTGAACTGGAGCACGACCCCGGCGGCCGTTCGCGGGAGGAGTACGAGGTCGACCTGCTCGGCGCCATGGCCTATCTCAGCTATCGCTTCTGATCACCCCAGCCCGGCTTACTACCTCGGCCTGCCGGCCTGGGGCTTCCCCGGCTGGACCGGGGAGTACTTCCCGCGCCCGACCGCCGGACATACGACTCTGGGATATTACGCCCGGGTGTTCAACACGGTAGAGGGCAATACCACCTTCTACCGTGTGCCCGATGCCGAAACGGTGAGACGCTGGCGAGAGGCGGTAGCCGGCACCGGCTTTCGCTTCAGCTTCAAGATTCCCCAGCTCATCACTCACGAACGCCGGCCGGACTGGCACCAGCTCTCGGCGTTCATGGCGGTGATGGAGCCGCTGGCGGAACACCTGGGGCCATTCCTGGTGCAGTGCCCGGCGCGGCTGGGGCCGGATGACATGGGGGCGCTGGAACGGCTGTTCGAGGCACTGCCCCGGGAACACCGCTACGCCCTGGAACTGCGCCACCTGGATTTCTTTCGCGAGCCCGCGCTGGTAGAGCCGCTGCTGGAGAAAACCGGAGCCGGCCGCGTGATGTTCGACAGTCGCCCGATCTACCGCGGAGACAGCCAGCACCCCGAGGTACTGGCGGCGCGCCACAAGAAACCCGATGTGCCGCTGTTGGACACGGTCTACAACGGCCTGGCCTACGCCCGCGTGGTGCTGCACCCGGACTCACGCCACAACGGCCAGTACGTGGAGGAATGGCTGGCGCGCATGACGCAATACATGGCGGCGGGCCACGACTGCTACTTCATGATGCACTGCCCCAACAACCAGCACTGCCCGGCCTTTGCCGAGGATTTCCACACGGCTCTACGCGCGCGCTGCTCACTGCCTCCGCTGCCGCCCTGGCCCATGCCGCGCCAGGATGCCCTGTTCTAGGCAAACGCCTGCGTGCCGGCCTGCAGCTTCAGCAGTACCGCAACGGCCAACAGTACCAGCCCGATCACGTCGACCAGAGCAACTTTTGCGAGTGCGGCATTGTAGCCGCCCACCGTCCAGGCCAGCAGCAGGAACCCGGCCATGGACAGCGCTGCCAACACCATGGCCGGCCACTGCAGCGCCGGCTGGAACGCCGCGTAGACGATAAAGCCCCCCAGCACACCAAACAGCAGCGCCCGGTGGCGCAGCAGGATTTCCAGGTCGGGGCCCGGCAGCTCGATCCCGTAGCCGGCAGCAATACGCCCCGCCGAGAGCACGCCGACCAGCGGCACAAGGTTGATCAATCCCACCGTCACCAGCAGCGCCACCAGCAGCCTGTCCACCCGCTAATGCCCCACGACCATACTGTCGAAGAATGCACTGGTGGCCGCATCCGTGGGGTAGAAGGATTCAATTCGCAGTTCGTCCGCGGTGACATCCTGTGGCGTGCCAAGGGTAGAGATCACCGAGAACAGGCTCAGACGCAAATCGTCAATCTCCAGCACCAGCGGTATCACCGGTTGCAGATTATAGGTGGCCGGGGTGAGGTCGCCGTCGGCGTCTGCGAACTCCAGCATGCGCTCAAACAGGGACTGGACCGCGGGATCGCCAGAGGCAGCCGCCTCTACGCGCAGCCGGCGGCTGAAGGCGGGACCCAGCTCGTCCCAGTTGGCAATGTAGCGACGCAGGCCGTCGGGGTGTACCGCCAGTAAAGCAATGTTCAACTCCTCGCCGAAGCCGATCTCGCGCTGCACGGCGGCGAGGTCGCCGCCGAGATCCAGCATCAGCCCGGCGGCACGATTCATACGCTTGATGTTCCACAGGCGGTCCACCGCCATCGCCGGCAGTGGTTCATGGTGGCCGAGCATGCGCTCCACTGCCTCCAGCACCGGCGCCATGCCGGGATCCTCCAGGCGAGACTCGCTGTAAATCGCGTTGAAGCCCGCGGCTTTCAGCAGGGCGTTGCGCTCGCGCAAGGGCACGTCCATGGCTTCGGACAGGCGAATCACCATTTCCCGGCTGGGCTTGCTGCGCCCGGTTTCCAGCCAACTCACATGGCGCTGGGAGACATTGGCGGCCAATGCCAGCTCCAGCTGCGACAGTTTGCGGAACTGCCGCCACTGGCGGCATACCTGGCTAAAATCCTGGGCAATCGCACTCATGACAAGTCTCTTCCGGGAGCATCTGATGGGGCATTCTCCGATAAGCCCGGTCTGCGATCTATAACCTCCAAGGTAATTGCCGAGACACCACCGCGCAGGCGAAGCTCGGCCAAAAGCATCAGCAGACACACCCGGAGACCGTCATGACTCACCGCAAACTGTTCGCCATCATCGTACTGATTCCCTTCAGCCTCCTGACCGTGTATGCGGTCATGGAGGTTGGCGTTATTGGCATATTTGATTACCACCGCCATAGCCCCGCAGGCTGGCAGGTCTTTACCGACCTGGTGATCGCCCTGCTGCTGATGTTCGTGTGGATGATTCCCGATGCGCGGGCGCGGGGACGTAACCCCTGGCCCTGGGTAATCGCCACTCTGCTGTCGGGCTCCTTTGGGCCACTGCTTTACCTGGCAACCGAGAGCTCCGCTGCGATCGAACCGGCCGCTGCGACCTGAGGCTTTCCGGCTTCAGGTCAGAAAGGCCAGCAGTTCGCTCAGCACCGGGCTACCCGTGGTGTCCACGTGGATGGTACAAGCCTGCTCTTGCGCATCCAGCGGCTCCTCGCGCTCACGCTGTAAATCCAGTACCGCGAGGTCTGCCTCCGAGGCATCTCCGCGGCGCGCCGCCACCCGGCGGCGCTGTACTGCCATCTCTGCCTCGCAGTGCATGATGGCGAAAGGTACCGCCAGTCGCTGAGCCAGCGCATGAAAGGCCTCGCGCTCCTCACGCTTTAGAAAGGCCGCATCCACCAGCACTGGCCAACCGGCGGCCAGCAGCGCCGCGGCCTGTTGCAGTAGATGTTGGTAGGTCCTGGTATTTGCCGCCAGCGAGTAGATACCGCCGTCGCGCTGGGAACCGCTGGGCTGCAGAGGCGCAAAACCAAACAGGCGCTTGCGCTCCACGTCGGAGCGCAGGCGCACCAGCTCGGCCGCCTCCAGTAGCTGCTGGGAAACAAACGTCTTGCCGGAGCCAGACAGGCCATGGGCTATCAACAGTCGCGGCCGTGGCTCGGCGGTGTAGCTATCGGCGAGTTGCAGGTACTTGCGCAACTCCGCCCGCATGCCGGCGTCATCATCGTCAAGCTGTGCCAACCTCAGGCTCTCCACCTTGGCCCGCACCATGGCGCGATACACCCGGTAGAACCGCAGCACATGCAATCCACAGTAGTCGCCGGTGTACTCCAGGTAGCTATTCAGCAGGCGTCGCGCCAGGGGAGCCAGGCCGTGGTCGTCCAGATCCATCAGCAAGAAGCCCAGCTCGCTCATCACATCGATCCAGCGCAGGGAGGGGTTGAACTCCAGACAATCGAAGGGCACCACGTCGCCCCGCCAGAGGACGATATTGCGCAGGTGAAGGTCGCCGTGGCACTCACGTACGAAGCCGCCCTCAAGCCGTGCCGAGAACTCGGCGTCGAGCGCCTCACAGGCAGCACGGCTCCAGCGTTCCAGGCCCTCAAACAGGGGTACCAGGTCCGCGGCCTGCTGCGGCAGCTTGGGGGCAATCTGCTCGAAATTCTCCAGCACCGGGTAGGCCGTCGCAGCGGCGCTGCCATACTCGCCAGCCGCATCCGCCACCGCGGCCCTGTCATGGAAACCGGCCAGCACCTCGGCGGCGCGGTCTATCTGCGCTGCGGTAATCTCGCCGCGGCGGGCCAGCTCATCAAAACCGGCGCGGGTGTCGAACTGGCGCATCTTTACCGCGTAGTCGATCGGCGCACCGTCCGCGCCCAGGCGCGGCGCCGCTGGCGTGCCCGTGACCGGTACCACCTCCAGGTACAGATCCGGCGCCAGCCGGCGATTGAGACGCAGTTCCTCGCGACAGCAGTGCTCGCGCTTTTCCAGGGTGGAGAAGTCCAGGAAGCCAAAATTCACCGGCTTCTTGATCTTGTAGGCCAGCTCGCCGGTAAGGAATACCCAGGCGGTATGGGTTTCAATCATCTCCAACCGGCCCACGGGATGAGGCCAGGCGGCGGGTTCCAGAAGCTGGGAGACATCCAGGGGTGGCATGGTAGAAAGTGACTCCGGGACAGCGGGCAGGCTGCCAGGTCGCTCAGTCAGCTATTCGCTCCGGGAAGGTGACAGAGAGAATGTACTCGGCAGCCACCTCCACGTCGTAGTCCGTGAGACGGGAATCGCCGCCACTGGCGGGCATGGCGAGATAGCCCTCGTCCGCATGTTCCAACAGCACCGCTTCCCACAGACTGGAGCGGGGTTGCCAGCTTTGGGTGTCGCCAATCACGGGAGCACCGCCCTCGCCATGGTCATGACAGCGGGCGCAGGCAAAACGATAAATGGCCTCACCATCCTGGACGCGTTGGGAGGCCGGCAGTTTTTCGGCCCAGGCCGACCCGGCGGGGGCCGCCAGGCAGGCGCCAAACAACAGGCTGGTGATACGCAACATGGTCAGGCCCCCGGAAACCTATCGACAATGGCATCACGATAGCAGAGCTGCCAAACGGTGGCTTGATCTGCGTCAGTCCCCGGAATGCTGCTGAGCCAGAGTAGTTTGCACCGCCGACCAGCTTGCGACCGCATAGGGCACCAGATAGGTGAGCCCCACCTTGAGCATGGCCGCCGTATCCAGCCCGCCATTGAACAGTCGATCACCGTGGTTGATCAGCGCCAGCAGTGTGCCCACCACCAGCGCCACCTTGAGACTGCGCAACACAATATCGCGCTGCAGGGCTACGGCGAATGCGCCGGGGCGGGTCGGCCTGTGCTCGGTATCGGACATGGCCACATGGTACGACGCCGGGCCACTGGCGGGAATGCTCAGGGCGTATAGCTGCGCAATTCACCGGGCGTGCCGCCACCCTCGGAATCGAACAGGTAGAAGTCCACCACCTCCCCTTCTTCAAAGCTCACCGGCACCGGGCCGAGGATAATGGCGTCATTACTACTCTGCAGCACCACGATCTCGTAGTCGCCGGCGTCCGGGGTAAAGTCGAAGGACAACAGGTACGCCAGCCCGCGAACCTCTGGGGAGGTGTCAGATACCGGCTGGCCTGGCAGCAGCAGGTAAAAATCCAGGTTTTCATTACTAGGGGAGGCGTGCACAAAGGAGAGCTGCGCGCCCAGGGCGATATTGCGCAGGGAGTCCGCGACGATTTTGCCGTCGGTCTGCAGGTCGTCATCGCTATCGTCATCCGGGTCATCCACCGCCGTGGCCAGGCCACTGGTAACCAGGGTGACCTGGTCGCCCGCCGCCAGCCCCTGGGTCTCCTGGAAAAAGAACATGTCCTTGATGCCATGAGGGGTGACGTTGAAGGCGTAATCGTCCGGCTCCAGTTGCACATAACCGGTGCTTTCACCAAAGGCGATGTTCTCAAACAGCGGCTCACCCGCGGTGTCGCCGATGTAGACGTCCACCGAGGGGTAGTCGGAGATACCATTGATAAAGCGGAGTTCCGCCGGAATGGAGTCGTTGACCAGTTCGCGGGCGGGGGCGGCACCGGAGATCTCCAGCACGATAATGGCGCTATCATCGGCGCCGAAGAAATCGGCAACCACGAAGTAGCTGCTGCTGTCCTCGTCGATATCCACCAGGCCGGCATCGTAGACCACCTCGACTTCACCCGGCAGGGTGAACTCCAGTTCGTAATCATCCTCGTCTACGATAAACAGCCCCTCCGTGGCGGGCGCGTTGACGGTAGTCAGCGGCTGGGAGGCGAACAGGTCCTCGCTCTCGTCGGTCAGGTAGACGTCCAGGCTCGGCTGCCGCTGACTGAAGTTCAGCACCCCGACTCTGCCCGTTTCTTCCTCTTCTTCCGGGGCATCGTTTTCCCAGACCGTGAGCTGCAGGTTGTCCATGGTGCCGTGCAGTATCACCAACACGTCTTCTTCACGGTCCAGGTTGACATCGACTTCCAGGTCCAGGGCTTCAGTCTCGCCGTCCGGCTCCACCTGGTAAAAGGTGATTTCCTTATTGCCGCTGATGTACTCGAGTTGTGCGCTACTGCTACCGTAGGACGCGGTGGCCGCCGTCGCCTCGGCAATTTCCATACCCAGGGTCGGAGAATCCGTGACCAGGTTGATAAACCACATATCACCGCCACTGTCGGCGGCGTTGCCACCGTTGCCGCCGCCGTCGTCACAGGCGGCCAGCAGCAGCGCTATCAGCAGCGCCGGCGCCAGTCTCAGAATCCCCATGTTGTACCCCCGCAGTCGTGTTATCTGCGCATGCTACGAAGGAGCGGCGTCAGGCTTCCGCAGCGATTCGGTAAATCTCCGTTAAGAAATGCATGGATTTGTAAGGTGGTAACCAGCGCCCCCGGCATCGTGGTCACCGGCCATTTAAGCTAGACTTTGCGGTCCGACCCACCAAAATCCCAGCGCGGTATTTGCGGCACGAGTATGACCAGCGACACCCAGCCCAACACCCCTGCCCTGCGCGCCGTTGAAGGCGGCGCCGGGCGCAACCCGGGCACCCCGCTAAACCTGGACACCGTGGAGGCGCTGCGGGTCAACCTCAGTGCCGTGGAGCGACGAATTGCCGCGCTGCCCGGCCGCCGCACCGTGAAAAAGGACTGGCAGGCGGCCTGGCTGCTGAAGGCGGTATCCCTGATCGACCTGACCACCCTGTCCGGGGACGACACCGACGGCAAGGTGCGTCGCCTCTGCTCCAAGGCGCGCAACCCGGTCAGCCGCGACATTCTCGCCGCTCTCGGCGTCGAAGAGCTGGGGCTGAGCACCGCCGCGGTCTGCGTCTACCACGATATGTTACCGGCGGCGCGCGCCGCGCTGGCGGATTCCGGCATTGAGCTGGCCGCAGTGTCCACCGGCTTTCCGGCGGGGCTGTCGCCCCTGGACACGCGGCTGGCGGAAATCAGCGCCTCGGTTGCTGCCGGCGCCACAGAGATCGACATTGTGATTTCCCGCCGCCACGTGCTCACCGGCAACTGGCAGGCCCTGTACGACGAGGTCCGAGCCATGCGCGAGGCCTGTGGCCCAGCGCATATGAAGTCGATTCTCGCCACTGGCGAGCTGGGCACCCTGCGCAACGTGGCAAAAGCCTCCATGGTGTGCATGATGGCGGGCTCTGACTTCATCAAGACCTCTACCGGCAAAGAGCCGGTGAACGCGACCCTGCCGGTAACCCTGGTGATGCTGCGCATGATTCGCGAATACGCCGACATGACCGGCCAGGCAGTAGGCTTCAAGCCAGCGGGGGGCATCTCCACCGCCAAGGACGCCCTGCTCTACCTCATGCTGCTAAAAGAGGAATTGGGGCGGGAGTGGCTGGAACCGCACCGCTTCCGCTTCGGCGCCTCCAGCCTGTTGGGTGATATCGAGCGACAACTGGAACACGCGGCCACCGGCCGCTACTCGGCGGGTTTCCGCCACCCCATGGCCTAAGGAGACAGCGTGGGCGTCAAGGAAATCATGGACAGCATGGAGTACGGCCCGGCACCGGAGAGCGATGCCGA
>JANQIO010000233.1 GCA_028282105.1 Halieaceae bacterium
GACTTCCCGCTTGCGAGAACACTATGACCCGGCTGCAGGGATTCGCGTGCACGGTGACTGCCACGTGGGCAATATCCTGTGGCGCGACGACACCGCCCACTTCGTCGACCTGGACGACTGCGTTACCGGGCCGGCGGTGCAGGACCTGTGGATGTTCCTCAGCGGCGAGCGCCACGAGCGGGAGCTGCAGCTGTCCGAGCTGGCTGAGGGCTATGGCGAATTCTGCGACTTCGACCCGCGCCAGCTGCGCTGGATCGAGGCCCTGCGCACCCTGCGCATTGCCCACTACGCGGCCTGGCTGGCACGGCGCTGGGACGATCCCGCCTTCCCCCGCAGTTTTACCTGGTTCAACAGCGAGCGCTACTGGGCCGATCATATTCTGGAGCTGCGGGAGCAGCTGGCGGCCCTGGATGAGCCGCCGCTCAGGCTGCTGTGACCGGCCGCGGTTGGGGTTGTTGTCTCAGGTTATGTTTCATTTTGGAGTCTTGGCGGTGGCGGGTTCGCGGTGGCGGGTCCGCGGTGGGGGTTCGCGGCTGAAGCCGCTTGTATGGTGATTGTTGCCTGATATCGGGATGATTGAGGGCGCCGGGATGGGAGGGGCTTAAGCCGTATCTGACCCGTGGGTACAGACTGTGGGAGATTCCACACCCCATCCCCTCACCGAAAACGCCAATTCAGAATCTAGCTGTTAACGGCAGCCAATTCCTTGCAAGCTAGCGTCGGTGAGTCCCGGCTTTCACGGTCAGCAACCGCGGAGGTCAGTATGGCAAAGGTTGTCTCTCTAATCACCCTGGGTATCGATGTGTCCAAGGCGGAACTGGTCATTGCTGATCAGGACTCCGGCGAACTCACCACGCTGGTCAATGACCCGGCAGCGATTCGATCCTGGCTATCGACCCTGGCTGGCCCGGTCCGCCTGGCACTGGAGCCAACCGGCCGCTACCACCTGGACCTGGCCGATCTGGCCCATGCGGCCGGGTGTGAGGTGTACCTGGTCAACGCCCGGCAGTTGGCTCACTACCGCAAGGCGGTCGATGTGCGCCACAAGAGCGATCCGGCCGATGCGCTGCTACTGGCCCGCTACCTGGCCCACGAGGCCGCCGCCCTGAGGCCCTATCACCCCCAGCACCCTGCGGCCCGAGAGCTCTGGAGTCTGATCAACCAGCGCGCCACTGTGGTACGGGCCCGCCAGAACGTGAACCAGAGCCTGGCCGGGGGAACGATCGGAATCAAAGGTCTGATGTCGGGGTTTAAGGCGCTCCTGCGCCGCCTGGATCGCCGGATGCAGGCCCTCATCCACACCCTGGGCTGGGAGGATGATTACCAGCGCTGCCTGTCGATCCCTGGGATCGGCCCCTTGAACGCGGCAGCCCTGGTGACGGTGTTTCGCCGCGGCGCCTTCGCCAACCAGAACGCCTTCATCGCTTACCTGGGGTGGGATGTGCGTCTGCGGGAATCCGGGAGCTTCCGGGGCAAGCGCAAGCTCACCAAACAGGGCCCTGCCGAGCTGCGGCGATTACTCTATTGCGCCGCCCAGCCGGCTCGCAACCACCCGCCCTTTGCGGACTACCACCAGCGGCAACTGGCCAAGGGCCTGCCCAAAATTGCAGCGAACTGTATCCTCGCCCGCAAGCTGGCGCGGACGGCGTTTGGACTGATGTCCAGACAGGAGATCTTTAGAGAAACGGCCGCTGCCTATTGAGGAGGGCCATAGAATCTCCTACCGGGTAAAGGGTCCCGGTAGGAGTGGCTTCAGCCGCGAACCGTCGGCAGGCCCTCCCTCCGCGCCGCCGCCCTGCCGCGGAGCTGAACGTGCCATGCTTCTGCTGCCAACGGCAGTTGGGCTACACTCGGGCGTTCCACGGTCTTGAGAAGCGGCGACCAGAGGGGGCATGTCGACGCGTATTTCCACTGCTCTCGCTGCGTTCGCTCTGGTCTGTTGGCCAGCGCCGGCGCCGGCCCACTTCCC
>JANQIO010000037.1 GCA_028282105.1 Halieaceae bacterium
AGCGCACCGAGAGCCGTGGCGCCCACGCCCGCGAGGACCTGCCGGAGCGCGACGACGAGAACTGGCTGTGCCACTCTCTGTACTACCCCACTGAAAAGCGTCTGGGCAAGCGGTCTGTGAATTTCACGCCGAAGACCATGCCGGGCTTCGAACCCAAAGTACGCACCTACTGATCACGAGGAACTTCCGACATGTTGCAAGTCAGTATCTACCGCTACAACCCGGAGACCGACAAGGAACCCTACATGCAGGACCTTGAGGTCGACACCGGCGGCAAGGATATGATGGTGCTGGACGTCCTCGAGCTGTTGAAGGCCGAAGACCCATCAATCACCTACCGGCGTTCCTGCCGTGAGGGTGTGTGCGGTTCCGACGGCATGAACATCAACGGCAAGAACGGCCTGGCCTGTATCACCCACCTGTCTGACACCGTAAAAAACAACAAGCTGGTGCTGCGCCCGCTGCCGGGTCTGCCGGTGGTGCGCGACCTGGTGGTGGACATGAGCCTGTTCTACCAGCAGTACGAAAAGATCCAGCCCTACCTGCAGAACAACACACCGGCGCCGGCCATCGAGCGCCTGCAGTCCCCGGAAGAGCGCGCCAAGCTCGACGGCCTGTACGAGTGCATTCTCTGTGCCTGTTGCTCTACCAGTTGCCCGTCCTTCTGGTGGAACCCGGATCGCTTCATCGGCCCGGCCGGCCTGCTGCAGGCCTACCGTTTCCTGGCGGACTCCCGCGATACCGCCACAGAGGAGCGCCTGGCCAACCTGGATGATCCGTTCAGCGTTTTCCGCTGCCACAACATCCAGAACTGCGTGAACGTGTGCCCGAAGGGTCTCAACCCGACCCGCGCCATCGGCCACATTCGCACCATGCTGTTACAGCGCGGCGCCTAGCGCTACGGCCTGGACTTCCAGCAACAGCCCTTAAAGACCCCGGCCCCGACCGGGGTATAGCCGCCCGGGGCCGCCGGGCGGCAAAAAAACCTGTCGATATGCTTGCCAGCAGCCCCGCAGCGCTAGGGTGCGGGGGTTTTTGTGTGCGATAATTTGCGCGCCAAAATTCCAGCCCACTGTTCGGATTCAAGCGCGCATGCAAGAAAGTCAGATGGAGGCGCTCTGGCGCAGCTCCCATATCTACGGCGGCAACGCCAGCTATGTAGAAGATTTGTATGAAGCCTACCTGATGGACCCCAACGCGGTTCCAGAAGAATGGCGCAGCTATTTCGATACCCTGCCACGCGTTGGCGGCAACCTCGCCGACATTCCCCACTCCACGGTTCGCGACCGCTTTGCCAAGATCAGCAAGATGCGGGTGCGCACCGAAGCCACGGTGCAGGCCGACAGCAAAGCCACCGAGTACGAGCGCAAGCAGGTACGCGTAATCCAGTTGATCTCTGCCTACCGGCAGCGCGGCCACCAGAAGGCCAGCCTCGATCCGCTGGGTATCGCCGACCGCCAGCATGTGCCGGACCTGGAGCTGTCCTTCCACGAGCTGTCCCAGGCCGACTTCGACACCGTGTTCCAGACCGGCAGCCTGCACATCGGCAAGGCCGACGCCACCCTCGGTGAAATCTACGGCGCGCTGGAAAAAACCTACTGCAAGCACGTGGGTGCGGAATTCATGCACATCGTGAATTCCGAGGAACGCCACTGGGTGATGGGTCGCATGGAAGCCGTGCGCTCGGCGCCGGACTTCGGCGAGGACGTACAGAAAACCCTGCTGCGCCGGCTGATCAAAGCCGAGGGCCTGGAGAAGTCACTGGGCTCCAAGTACCCGGGTACCAAGCGCTTTGGGCTGGAAGGGGGCGAAAGCCTGATTCCCATGCTCTACGAAATGATCCAGCGCGCCGGCGGTTATGGTGCCAAGGAAGTGGTGATCGGCATGGCCCACCGCGGCCGCCTCAACGTGCTGATCAACGTGCTGGGCAAGAAGCCTTCTGACCTGTTCGAAGAGTTCGAGGGCAAGGCCATTGTCGATACTTCCGGTGACGTTAAGTACCACCAGGGCTTCTCTTCCAATGTGATGACACCGGGCGGTGAATGCCACCTGGCGCTGGCCTTCAACCCCTCGCACCTGGAGATTGTTTCGCCGGTGGTGGAGGGCAGCGTGCGCGCCCGCCAGGACCGTCGCCTCGACCCCTTCGGCAACACCGTGCTGCCGATTGTGGTGCACGGCGATGCGGCCTTTGCGGGCCAGGGCGTGGTGATGGAAACCTTCCAGATGTCGCAGACCCGCGGCTATCGCACCGGCGGCACCATCCACATCGTGCTCAACAACCAGATTGGCTTCACCACCAGCCGCCAGGCCGATGCGCGCTCTACCGAGTACTGCACCGACGTGGCGAAAATGGTGCAGGCGCCGATCTTCCACGTGAACGCCGACGACCCGGAAGCGGTGCTGTTCGTCACCCAAATGGCCGTGGACTACCGCAACGAGTTCAAGAAGGACGTGGTGGTAGACCTGGTGTGCTATCGCCGCCGCGGCCACAACGAGGCGGATGATCCCTCGATCACCCAGCCGCGGATGTACGACGCCATCAAGACTCACCCGACCACCCGCGACCTGTACGCCCAGCAGCTCATCCAGCAGGGCGTGATCTCCCAGGAGGAGGACCAGAACCTGGTGGACGGTTTCCGCGAGTCGCTGGACGCCGGCGACCCGCTGGTGTCCAGCCTGGTGAGCGAGCCCAACAAGGAACTGTTTGTCGACTGGACCCCCTACCTGGGCCACGACTTCAACATCGAGAGCGACACCACCATGGACCTGCACCACATGCAGGCCCTGGCGGCAAAGATCAACCAGTCGCCGGAAGGTATTCCGCTGAATCGCCAGGTGAAGAAGATTCTCGAGGATCGCCGCAAGATGGGCGGCGGCGCGCTGGCGGTGAACTGGGGCTTCGCCGAAACTCTGGCCTACGCTTCGCTGCTGGAAGCCGGCTACCCGGTGCGCATCACCGGCCAGGACGTGGGCCGTGGCACCTTCAGCCACCGCCACGCGGTGCTGCATAACCAGAAGGACGGCAGCATCTACATCCCGCTGCAGAACATCAGTGAAGACCAGGCCGTGTTCGACCTGTACGACTCGCTGCTGTCGGAGGAAGCGGTGCTGGCCTTTGAATACGGCTACTCCACCACCTCACCCAAGGGCCTGGTGGTGTGGGAAGCCCAGTTCGGCGACTTTGCCAACGGCGCCCAGGTGGTGATCGACCAGTTCATCACCAGCGGTGAACACAAGTGGCAGCGCCTCTGCGGCCTGACCCTGCTGCTGCCCCACGGCTATGAGGGCCAGGGCCCCGAGCACTCTTCGGCGCGCCTGGAACGCTTCCTGCAGCTCTGCGCAGAACACAACGTGCAGGTGATTGTGCCCACCACCCCGGCGCAGATATTCCACGTGCTGCGGCGCCAGGCCGTTCGCCCGCTGCGCCGGCCGCTGGTGGTGATGTCGCCGAAGAGCCTGCTGCGCCACAAGCAGGCCACTTCGTCGCTGGAAGAGCTGGCCGGTGGTCGCTTCCAACAGGTGATTGGCGAAACCGATGACCTGGACCCGAACGCCGTGAAGCGCATTGTGCTGTGCTCCGGCAAGGTCTACTACGACCTGCGCGACGCCCGCCGCGAGCGCGGCATCGATAACGTGGTGGTGGTGCGCCTGGAGCAGCTCTATCCCTTCCCGGAGCCGGAGCTGTACGAGGAACTGCAGAAGTACCCCAATCTGGAAGACGCCGTGTGGTGCCAGGAAGAGCCCATGAATCAGGGCGCCTGGTATTCCAGCCAGCACCATATGCGCCGCGTGATCCACCGTCACAAAGCAGAAATCTACCTGCGCTACGCCGGCCGCGAGGCCTCCGCAGCGCCGGCTGCCGGCTATATGAGCCTGCACCTGCAGCAGCAGGAACAATTCATCAACGAAGCCTTGGAAGAACAGGAATAGGGACATGGCAATTGAGATCAAGGCCCCGGCGTTCCCGGAATCGGTCGCAGACGGAGAAGTAGCGACCTGGCACAAGCAGCCCGGGGAGGCTGTAAAACGCGACGAACTGATCGTGGAAATCGAGACCGATAAGGTCGTTATGGAAGTGGTGGCGCCGGTAGACGGCACGCTCTCCGGCATTGCCAAGCAGGAGGGCGACACCGTTCTCAGCAATGAAGTGCTGGGTACCCTGGAAGAGGGTGCTGTGGCCGCCGCGCCTGCGCCGGCCCCGGCGGCAGAGCCAGCACCGGCCCCCGCGCCGGCACCGGCAGCCGCCGAACCTGCCGCAGCAACCGAGGCCGACGACAGCCAGATCGGACCCGCCGCGCGCCGCCTGGCGGACGAAAAGAACGTAGATCTGTCCAGGGTGGTCGGTACCGGCAAAGACGGTCGCATCCTCAAGGAAGATATTCTCAAGTACCTGAAGTCTGAGCCGGCCCCGGCCGCCCCAGCGGCACCGGTGGTTGCCGAAGCACCGGCGGTGGAAGGCCCCACCAGTGAGCGTGTGGAACGCCGCGTGCCCATGACCCGCATGCGTAAGCGCATTGCCGAGCGCTTGCTGAGCGTGTCCCAGGACACCGCCATGCTCACCACCTTCAACGAGGTGAACATGGCGCCGGTAATGGCCCTGCGCAGCAAGTACAAGGACAGCTTCGAGAAGACCCACAACGGCACGCGCCTGGGCTTTATGGGTTTCTTCGTCAAGGCGGCCTGTGAGGCGCTCAAGCGCTTCCCGGCGGTGAACGCCTCCATCGACGGTGACGATATCGTCTACCACGGTTACCAGGACATTGGCGTCGCCGTGTCCACCGAGAACGGCCTGGTCGTACCGGTGTTGAAAGACGCCGACTTCATGAGTATCGCCGACGTGGAAGCCCAGATTCGCGACTTCGGCGTCCGCGCCCGCGACGGCAAGCTGAGCATCGAGGAAATGACCGGCGGCACCTTCACCATCACCAATGGCGGTGTGTTCGGCTCACTGATGTCCACGCCGATCCTCAATCCGCCGCAGACCGGCATCCTCGGTATGCACAAGATCCAGGAACGGCCGATGGCGGTGAACGGTGAGGTGGTTGTGCTGCCGATGATGTACCTGGCGCTGTCCTACGACCACCGCCTGATTGATGGCAAGGACGCGGTGCAGTTCCTGGTGGCCATCAAGGACCTGCTGGAGGACCCGGCACGGATTCTGCTGCAGCTTTGATGCTGAGTCAGCCGCGGTGACGCCGTGAAAAGCGTCATGTAACAGCCCATTCACACAGATTCGTTATAGGTAGAGATGTATGTCTGAGAAATATGATGTTGTAGTGATCGGTTCCGGGCCTGCCGGCTATGTGGCGGCCATCCGCGCTGCCCAGCTCGGCCTGAAGACCGCCTGCATCGAGAAGGACACCCACGAGGATGGCAAGGTGCAGCTCGGTGGAACCTGCCTGAACGTAGGCTGTATTCCCTCCAAGGCACTGCTCGACAGTTCCTACAAGTACCACGAGGCCGCCGAGGGGCTGGGCGTTCACGGCATCAACGTGAAAGGGGCCGAGCTGGACATCCCTGCCATGCAGGCCCGCAAGCAGAAGATTGTCGACCAGCTTACCGGCGGCATTGGCGGCTTGTTCAAGACCAATGGTGTCACTTCCCTCACGGGTACCGGCAAGGTGCTGGCCAACCATCAGGTAGAGCTGACCACGCCCGACGGCAGTGTAGAAGTGCTGGACGCCGACAACATCATCATCGCTACCGGTTCCCTGCCCATCGAAATTCCGCCGGCCCCCTGTGACCACGAGTACATCGTGGACTCCACCGGCGCGCTGATGTTTGAAGAGGCGCCCAAGCGCCTGGGTGTGATCGGCGCCGGCGTCATCGGCCTGGAGCTGGGCAGCGTCTGGAACCGCTGTGGCTCCGAGGTAGTCATGCTGGAAGCGCTGGATGACTTCCTGCAGATGATGGACCACCAGATTGCCAAGGAAGCCAAGAAGATATTCACCAGGCAGGGCCTGGATATTCGCATGGGCTGCCGGGTCACCAACGCCGAGGTGAAGAACAAGCAGGTGGAGGTGACTTATACCAACGCCGACGGCGAGGCCACCGAGAAGTTCGACAAACTGATTGTCTGTGTTGGCCGCCGCCCGCAAACCGAAAGCGTGTTGTCAGCCGACTGCGGCGTCACCATGGATGAGCGCGGCTTTATCTTCGTCAACGACTACTGCGAAACCGAAGCCCCCAACATTTACGCGGTGGGTGATATCGTGCGCGGCCCGATGCTGGCCCACAAGGGTTCGGAAGAGGGCGTGATGGTGGCCGAGCGCATCGCCGGCAAGCACGCGCAGATGAATTACGACACCATTCCCAACGTGATCTACACCCACCCGGAGATCGCCTCGGTGGGCAAAACCGAGCAGGAACTCAAGGCTGACGGCATCGAGTACAAGGCCGGCGCCTTCCCGTTCGCTGCCAGCGGCCGGGCCCTGGCCGCCAATGACAGCGACGGCATGGTGAAAATGCTGGCCTGCACCGAGACCGACCGCATCCTGGGCTGCCACGTGGTGGGCCCGTCGGCGGCTGACCTGGTACAGCAGGTGGTGATTGCCATGGAGTTCGGCTCCAGCGCCGAAGACCTGCAGCTCACGGTGTTTGGCCACCCGACCCTCTCTGAAGCGGTGCACGAGGCCGCCCTGGCGGTGGATGGGCACGCGATTCATATCGCCAATCGCAAAAAGCGTCCTTCATAACACCGCTTTGGGCATGAGCCACGGTCGCTATCGAGGGGCGAGCTCAGCTGCGAATGCTTGCTCTTTGCGGCCCCGTGTTTGTTTCGACGTATGCGCTTGCTTTGCAGGCGCGTTCGTCAGTTGAAGGCGGTGCTTGATTTGGGGAGAATGAGCGCCGTTTTCACAGTGCGGGCCGGCGGCCTGCGCACAACCCAACATAATAATATTGGGGGCGAGATGCGGCCCGCGCTGCTAGAGATTCGCCAGACCTCACTGCATTCTTTGCACAAGAACGGAACGATACAACGATGAACCTTCACGAGTATCAGGGCAAACAACTGTTTGCTGAGTACGGCCTGCCTGTATCCGAAGGGCATGCCGTCGACACGGCTGCGGAAGCGGTCAAGGCCGCGGACATGATCGGTGGCGACATGTGGGTAGTTAAGGCCCAGGTGCACGCCGGTGGCCGCGGAAAGGCCGGTGGCGTCAAACTGGTTAAGACCAAGGACGAGATTCACAGCTTCGCCGAGCAGTGGCTGGGCAAGAACCTGGTGACCTACCAGACTGATGAAAACGGCCAGCCGGTCAGCAAGATCCTGGTAGAAGCCTGCACCGATATCGCCGAGGAAATGTACCTGGGTGCGGTAGTGGACCGTTCCACCCGCCGCATCGTGTTCATGGCTTCCACCGAGGGTGGTGTTGAAATCGAGAAGGTTGCCGAGGAGACCCCCGAGAAGATTCTCAAAGCCACGGTTGATCCGCTGGTGGGCGCCCAGCCCTACCAGGGCCGCGACCTGGCTTTCCGCCTGGGTCTGCAGGGGGATCAGATCAAGCAGTTCGTGAAGATTTTCCTGGGCCTGGCCAAGCTGTTTGAGGAGAAGGACCTGGCGCTCATCGAAGTGAACCCGCTGGTGATTACCGAAGAAGGCAAGCTGCACTGCCTGGACGCCAAAGTGGGCGTGGACGGCAATGCCCTTTACCGCCAGGACGCGGTGCGCGAGATGCACGACCCCAGCCAGGAAGACGAGCGTGAGGCACACGCCGCCCAGTGGGAGCTCAACTACGTGGCGCTGGATGGCAACATTGGCTGCATGGTCAACGGCGCCGGCCTCGCAATGGGCACCATGGACATCGTTGCCCTGCACGGCGGCTTCCCCGCCAACTTTCTCGACGTGGGCGGTGGCGCCACCAAGGAGCGCGTGACCGAGGCCTTCAAGATCATCCTGTCGGATGAAAACGTGAAGGCGGTGCTGGTGAACATCTTCGGCGGCATCGTGCGCTGCGACCTGATTGCCGAAGGCATCATCGGCGCCGTGGAAGAGGTGGGCGTGCAAGTGCCCGTGGTGGTGCGCCTGGAGGGCAACAACGCCGAACTCGGCCGCAAGCTGCTGGACGAAAGCGATTTCAATATCATTGCCGCGGAAGGACTGACCGACGCTGCGAAAAAAGCCGTGGAAGCAGCCGGAGGTGCAGCATGAGCGTCCTGATCAACAAAGACACCAAGGTTATCTGCCAGGGCTTCACCGGTTCCCAGGGTACCTTCCACTCGGAGCAGGCCATCGACTACGGCACCCAGATGGTCGGCGGCGTTACCCCGGGCAAGGGCGGCCAGGAGCACCTGGGCCTGCCGGTCTTCAACACTGTGGCAGAAGCTGTAGACGCCACCGGCGCCGACGCCTCAGTCATCTACGTACCGGCCCCGTTCTGCAAGGACTCCATCCTGGAAGCCGCCAACGGTGGTGTGAAGCTGATCGTGTGCATCACTGAAGGCATTCCCACCCTGGACATGCTCGAAGCCAAGGTAAAGTGCGATGAGATGGGCGTGCGCCTGATCGGCCCGAACTGCCCCGGTGTGATCACCCCGGGCGAGTGCAAGATCGGCATCATGCCCGGCAGCATTCACCTGCCCGGCAAGGTTGGTATCGTCAGCCGCTCCGGCACCCTGACCTACGAGGCCGTCAAGCAGACGACCGACGCCGGCTTCGGCCAGTCCACCTGTGTGGGCATCGGCGGTGACCCCATCCCCGGTTCCAACTTCATCGACATCCTCGCGCTGTTTGAAGAAGACCCGGCCACTGAGGCCATCGTGATGATCGGCGAAATCGGCGGCACCGCGGAAGAAGAGGCCGCAGCCTACATCAAGGCCAATGTCACCAAGCCCGTGGTCAGCTACATCGCCGGCGTTACCGCCCCCAAAGGCAAGCGCATGGGCCATGCCGGTGCGATCATCTCTGGCGGAAAGGGCACGGCCGACGAGAAGTTCGCCGCCCTGGAAGACGCCGGTGTGAAAACCGTCCGTTCCCTGGCGGACATTGGCTCCGCCATGGCGGAAATCACTGGCTGGTAAGCACAGCGGTACAGTAACCCTCCCGCGCGGGCGACCGCGCAGCGGGGAATCGAGAAGGGGCGCTACGGCGCCCTTTTTTGTGCTCCGAGTAAAATGCGGGTGTAGACTGGGTAGATCACTCACTGGGCAGGAGATCGCCGTTGTTGCAGCACAAGCCGGTACAGGTGGCCTACTTCGTCAACGACATCCGGAAAACGGCCTCGCGCATGGCAGCCAGCGTGGGCGCAGGGCCGTTTTATGTGATCGACAATATCCGGCTCGATTGGTGTGAACACCGGGGCAAGCCCAGCGACTTTGTGCATTCCTCGGCCTACGGCCAGTGGGGCGATACCATGGTTGAACTGGTGCAGCAGGAGGGCGAGGGCGACTCGCCGTTTCGTGATATGTACCGGCCCGGCGAAGAAGGCATACACCACGTGGCCTGTTTCGTCGACAACGTCGATGAAGCGATTGCCGAGTACGAACAGCAGGGCTTCCCGCTGGCCGCCCGAGCCATGGCGCAACAGGGCACCGAGTTTGCCTTCATCGACACCCGCAGCCTGCTGGGTCATATGCTGGAGATCTACGTCGCCAGCGAGGCATTGGCGGGCTTCTACGAGCTGGTGAA
>JANQIO010000210.1 GCA_028282105.1 Halieaceae bacterium
GCAGCGTCAACTCCTGCTGCTCTTCGGGCTCCAGCGCCAGGGTGCGAACCGCGCGCTCGTAGCCGGGTTTGAACACGGCGATGCGGTGCTCCCCGTCCGGGTCCAGCGATAGCGTGAGCGGGGTCTGGCCCTGGAACTCGCCGTCTACCGTCACATTGGCACCGCGCGGGCGACTGCTCAGGTTCAGCAGGCCATTGGCGGGCAGCAGGGTGATTGGTTCGAGATTCTGGTGCACCCCGGCGCTAACGCTGAGGGTCTGCTGCCAGCCCTGGAAACGCGGGAGCTGCAGTTCCACCTGGTGCTCGCCCTGTAAGATTTCCAGCAGCGCCGGGGTCTGGCCCCGGGCTTCGCCGTCGACGTAAATAGTGGCTCCCACCGGGACGCTGGAAATGGCGATATTGGCCCAGGCAGGCTCCAGGTCCACAGCGAAATTCTGCGCCACCTCCATGCCGGTAACGTCAATGGTGGCGCGGTAGGGCAGGTAGCGCTCGGCCAGCAGGCGCAGCTCTCGCTCGCCGGCGGCTACCGGCTGGCCGTCTAGCGGCGTGTTGCCCAGGGTTTCGCCGTCTATCAGCACCTGGGCGCCCTCCGGGCGCGTTGCGAAGCCTAGCTTGCCGGGCAGCCGCTGCAGCACCAGGTGCAGGGACTGGTTGTCGACGGCTTCCACAGTGAAGCCCTGTTCCAGGGGATAGTGCCCGGGGGCGGTGACCTCGAGTTGGTAGTCGCCGGCGCGCAGCAGGTAGCGTTCGCCGATCTTCAGCTGCAGCCCGCCGTCGATATCCAGTTCACTGTAGGCGGGCTCAAAGGTGAACAGCACCGAGCGCGCCGTGAACAAAAACCAGAAGGACAGTGCAAACAGCAGCAGCACCGCGGCCAGGCCGATTTGCACCGGGCGCGCCCGGAAACCGCGGCTGGCTTTCTCCTCCGAGCGCGGCGTGAAGGCCGCGGGCTTGATGAGTTGGGAATCTTCCGGGGCGGCCATCTAGATCGGTTCCGTGCAGGCAATTTCCACGGTCATGCTCTGCTCGTTGTGGTCGACGGTAAATTTCTTGCGCACGTCGCGATAGCCCTTGCGCACACCCACCGCGGTATAAATGCCCGGTTTGAGGCTCAGCTGCTGGCGCCGGAAGGTGCCGAGATGTGCCACTTTGTACACCGTCACATCCGTCTGCTCGTCAGACTGTAGCAACACCGGGATCGGTATCTGCGCCTTTTCCAGCAGGTCGCCGAGTTGGAGCAACTGCTCTTTCAACAGGGGGCCCTTCTGATCCAGGGTTAGCGCCTGCCGGTACAGGGCCTGGGTGTTGTCGAATACACGCTGATCGCTGAGGCGCTCGGGCTTTGCCAGTGCCTGCTTGATGCGCTGGTCCAGTTGCACCCGCGTGTTGCTGCGGGCCAGGCCGTTGCGCGCCAGCACCACCGTATTGTCGATAGCGAGAATCTCCCGGTATGCAGTAACGGCTTTACTCCAGTCCTCGCGGCCTTCGGCCGCTACCGCGCGTTGCCGCCAGGCTTCGATCTGCGCCTGGGTGCGGGCATTGCGGGTCTGCTGCAGGGCGCCGGCTGGCTCTGACGCCGAGGGCATGATGGCCTGGGCGGCCTTGAACTGGCGTTCCGCTTCATCGAAGCTGCCGTCGTCCAGGGCCTGGTAGCCAGCGGACATGGCGCGATTGAAATTGCGGCGGGTAATGGCGCGCTCGACGCTGGCGAGCTGGGCGGCCGCGCCGGCGTGCTCGGGGTCCAGTGTCACCGCCTGCTTGAGGATGTCCCGGGCGCCGTCAAGGTCGTCTTCCTCAGCCGCGGCATTGGCGGAAGCCAGCAGTTCCAGCAACGGGCCCAGCGTGCGGGCACGCTCCATGGCGGCCAGCGCTTCCGGGTCATCCGGTTTCAGCAGCAGCGCCAGTTCCAGGGCCTCAATGGCGGGTTCTGCCTGGTCGCTCAGCAGGGCGCCCAGCCCCGCCTGCAGGCTCTCGGCAAATACCTGATCAATGCTGCCCTCAATGGCACGCATGGCATCCAGGGCCCCCTGGTAGCTCGCCTTGGCGGCTTCGAACTCCTGCTGCCGGTACTGTTCATCGGCTGCGGTGGCCTGGGCCTGGGCGGCACTGAATTCTTCCTCCGCCCACTGGGTAACCCCGACTTCTTCCAGAGCGAACTGTACTTCCAGCAGTTGCTCCAGTACCGCCTGGGCTTCCTTGCGCTGCCGCGCCAGTTGGGCGTCGTTCCAGGGCGAGGCTTCTTCGGTGGCGGGCCGCGATGGGGCAGGGGCCGCCGCAGATCCTGCGTTTTGGCCGCCACTGGCGGTATCGATTTGCACGCTGTCGGGCCCCACCTGGCTGGGCAGCCAGAAGAACACCAGCAGCGCCACCACCAGCAGGCCGCCCAAGGCGGGCAAGATCCACTTGTCGGCTTCGCTGCCGCCGCGCCTGGCAGTTTTGGCGGGCGACGGCGCCGCCGCGCTGGGCTTGTCCGCCGGGCCTGACGCGGGGTCGAACCTGACCGGCTCAACCGTTTTATTGTGCTCACTCATGAATTAAACCGAATGCGGAAGCTAATGCGGGGAACGCGCCAGGGTCAGGTCTCCTCGCCCTGGGGGGCGGGTTGCAAGTCCCCAACCTCCGCCTGGTAGATCTGGCGCAGCAGTTCACGCCACTGGTCGTACTGGTCATTTACCGTGCCGGTCAGCGTCACGGACCGGTCCTCGAGTTCGATGACCTGGGGTGCGATTTCTGATTCCAGCGACAGTCCCAGTTCTTCCAGGGCCTGCACGTGGATGTCGGCTTCAGTGCGCTTGTCCAGGCCACTTTTCAGCAGATACCCGCCACCGGCGATGGCCACGTTGCCCGCCGAGCGCGCACCGCGGTTATCGCTGGCCACCCCGGCGATACCCGCCGCCACGGCCACGGCGCCGGCGGTCAGCCGCCGCCGTGATTCCGCTCGCAGCTCCTGCAGTGCAACGGCTTCGTCATAACTCTGTTTACGCCACTCCTGGTAGGGGCCCAGCATCTGGCCGTTGAAGGATGCGTAATACTCCTGCAGCGTGTCGATAAACAGGTAATCGCGCTCGCGAATCTTGCGCACCCGCAGCAGCATGGGGTCGTCCTCGGCCGGCAGGCGCTGGATCTGGTAAACACCCTTGCTGTCCTGCTCCAGGTAACCCTCAAAGGCGTCCGGAGAGAACGACTGGGCGAAGCGCAGTTCGTTCACCAGGCGAATCCGCGCCAGCTCATCGGGGGTGCGCTGTTTCAGCAGCGCCAGCAGGTCATTGGCAATCTGGTTGTACACCGCCTGGAACGGATCAAAACGGGTACGGCTGGTCTCATAGCTGTACTTGCTGGCCTTGGTCTCATAGGACTTTTCGAGCCAGAGCCTGCCCGAGGCATCCCTGGCTTCCACCCTGAGCTCCAATTCCTCGCCGTGGGATTCGATGATGGTGGCGTCCACCAGCAAGTCCATGGCCTGATTGTCATCGGGCACCACCCGCACCGCCCCCCAGGCGCCGCTGCTCTGGATGGCTTCCACCAATAGGGTCGGCATGTAACGCGCCTCGGCACGGCGCACTTCGGGGTAGACGAAGTCGGCGTCCTCTTCCACGTCCAGGCCAGGATCGAAAATCACCACTCCCACGTCCAGCAGCAGGGCTTCAGCGATGTCGGTGTCCAGGGTTTCGACTTGCGGCACCGAGGTGCTTTTGACGGTCTGGCTGACGCAGGCAGACAGCGACAGGGCGCAGACAGCCAGCAGTAGCTGTCTCCAGCTACCCTGCAATACGCCCGTGTCCTGTCCAACCATCATTCGATACCTTTGTACTTGCGATACTCATCCCAGAGTTTTTCGCGCAGCTCCGGGTCTGGTTCCCGCATCGCCGCTTCACGCAGCTGACGGGCTACCACGTCGTCGTCGCTGCCATCGGGAATATCTGCCGGCGGCTGGTATACCGCCACCTGTTCCGGCATTTCCTGGTCGTAGCCCGGGCGCGGCGCGGGCACACCCATGCCGCCGCCACTGCCGCCACCACCACCGCCGGCCATGGGTGGGACCTGGAAACCGGGTGTGCCGGTCTCGCTGCCGTAACCGCCATAACCGTCGCCACCGCTGCCCTCAGTGCCTTCCTCCTGGGTGCTGCCGCCCTTGGCCGTGCGACGCAGGACTTCGCGCTCCTCGAGGATAATATCGTCGAAATCTCCAGTGCCCTTGCGCAGTTGCTCGTCGAGAATGGCGACCTGCTCGGCCGGCGTCAACACGCCCGAGCCTGAACCGTAGCTGCCACCGGGCTGGCCGCTGCCGTGGCTGCCGCCCGGAAAGCCTCCCTGTTGGCCTGAACCCTGTTGGCCTGAACCCTGTTGGCCAGAGCCCTGTTGGCCTGAACCCTGCTGACCATTGCCGGCGGTTTGCTGGCCACCGCTGCCCTGCTGTCCGGAACCCTGCTGTCCAGAGCCTTGCTGTCCAGAGCCTTGTTCCCCGTTACCGGCGGTTTGCTGGCCGCCACTGCCCTGT
>JANQIO010000115.1 GCA_028282105.1 Halieaceae bacterium
GGCGGGTTTCCGCCACCCCATGGCCTAAGGAGACAGCGTGGGCGTCAAGGAAATCATGGACAGCATGGAGTACGGCCCGGCACCGGAGAGCGATGCCGAGGCCCGCGCCTGGCTGGCTTCACACGGCAACGAGTTCGGCCATTTCATCAACGGCGAATTCCTGCGCCCGGCGGGCGAGCTGTTCCAGTCGCGCAACCCGGCCAATGGCCAGGTGCTGGCCGCCCTGTCCCAGGCCGACCAGGCACAGGTGGAAGGCGCCGTGACGGCGGCCCGCGCCGCCCAGCCCGAATGGGCTGCACTTACCCCACACCGGCGCGCCCGCTTCCTGTATGCCATCGCCCGCCAGCTGCAAAAGCACTCGCGGCTGCTGGCGGTACTGGAAACCCTGGACAACGGCAAACCGATCCGCGAGAGCCGCGATATCGACATTCCGCTGGTGGCGCGCCATTTCTATCACCACGCGGGCTGGGCCCAATTGCTGGACAGCGAGTACCGCGACTACCAGCCGCTGGGGGTGATCGGCCAGGTCATTCCCTGGAACTTCCCGCTGCTGATGCTGGCCTGGAAAGTGGCGCCCGCCCTGGCGGCCGGCAACACAGTGGTGTTGAAACCCGCCGAATACACCAGCCTGACGGCGATGAAGTTTGCCGAGATCTGTGCAGATATCGGCCTGCCTGCGGGGGTCGTGAATATCGTCACCGGTGACGGCCGCGCCGGCGAGCTGCTGGTCGGCCACGAGGATATCGACAAGGTCGCCTTTACCGGCTCCACCGAAGTCGGCCGCCGCATCCGCGAGGCGACGGCCGGCAGCGGCAAGAAGCTGACCCTGGAACTGGGCGGTAAATCCCCATTTATCGTGTTTGAAGACGCCGACCTCGACGCCGTGGTGGAGGGACTGGTAGATGCCATCTGGTTCAACCAGGGCGAAGTCTGCTGCGCGGGCTCACGGCTGCTGGTGCAGGAAGGCATTGCCGAACAGCTACACGGCAAGCTCAAGCGCCGCATGGACACCCTGCGGGTCGGCGACCCGCTGGACAAGGCGGTGGACGTCGGCGCGGTGGCGGACCCGGTGCAGCTGGCGCAGATTCGCGAGCGCGTCAATGCCGGCGTGGCGGAAGGCGCAGAGCTCTACCAACCGGACTGCCTGGTGGGTGAACATCCCGAGGGCTGCTTCTATCCCCCCACCCTGCTGCTCAACGTGGAGTCCAGTTTCCGGGTGGCCCAGGAAGAGATATTCGGCCCGGTGCTGGTCAGCATGAGTTTCCGCACCCCCGCTGAAGCCGTCGCGCTGGCCAATAACACCCGCTATGGGCTGGCGGCCAGCGTCTGGAGCGAGAACATCAATCTGGCGCTGGATATCGCCCCCAAGTTGAAGGCCGGCGTGGTCTGGGTGAACTGCTCCAACCAGTTCGATGCCGCCGCCGCCTTCGGCGGTATGCGTGAATCCGGCTTTGGCCGCGAGGGCGGCGCCGACGGCATGCTGGAATACCTGACGCCGCGCTGGGAGGCGAGCCTGGAGGTGGTTGAGGAACCCGCTATCCCCACAGGCAGTGGCGCCGCCGCTGGCGACGCACTGGATCGCACGCCGAAGTTCTATATTGGCGGCAAGCAGGCGCGGCCGGATTCGGGCTACAGCAGCCCGGTGTTTGGCAGCGGTGGCGAGCTGCTGGGCCAGGTGGGGATCGGCAACCGCAAGGATGTTCGCAATGCGGTGGAAGCCGCGGCGAAGGCCGAAGCCTGGTCAAAGACCAGCAGCCACAACCGCGCCCAGGTGATGTACTACATTGCCGAGAACCTGGATGCCCGCGCCGCCGAGTTCGCCGAACGCCTGATGGCCCAGACCGGTGCGACCCGGCGCGCTGCGCGCCGTGAAGCCGATAGCGCCGTGAGCCGCTGGTTCAGCTATGCCGCCTGGAGCGACAAGTTCGATGGCCGCACTCATGCCACCCCGATGCGCGGCATTACCCTATCCGTACATGAGCCCCGCGGCGTGCTCGGCATTGCCTGCCCCCGGGAGTTCCCGCTGCTGGGCTTTACCTCACTGGTGGCGCCCGCCATCGCCATGGGCAATCGCGTGATTGTGATTCCCAGCGACGCGCACCCACTCAGCGCCATGGACATGGTGCAGGTATTCGACACCTCGGACCTGCCCGGCGGCACGGTGAACATCGTCTGCGGTGAGCGTGACGCCCTGGCCACGGTGCTGGCAGAGCACTACAACGTTGACGCCCTGTGGTACCGCGGCAGCCAGGCCGGCAGCGAGGCGGTGGAGCGCGCCGCGGCGGCTAACCTCAAGGCCACCTGGGTGAACTACGGCAAGCGCTGTGACTACCTGGACCCTGCCCAGGGCGAGGGCCGCGATTACCTGTATGCCGCCACCGAACTCAAGACGATCTGGGCGCCCTACGGGGAGTAAACATGCGATCACTGCTGCCAACGCTACTGCTGACTGCCCTGCTGGTGTGTGGCAAGGCAGTCGCGGAGGTGCAGCTCAGCTTTGATCGCTCGGCCTTTGGCGGCCCGGCGCTGCCGATCTGGTCGGAATTGGATGACTTCGAGCGCTGGGCCGTGTCGCGCATTCCCGCGGCCCGGGACGGTGACGCCGACGCGCTGCTGGCCCTGTACTTGCTGTCCTCCGGTGAGCCCCTGCCGCTGGCTGACTTCTTTGAGTTGCGCGATGAGCTGGATGAGTGGATAGCCGGTATTCCACTGTCCGACGGCAGCCAGCCCGACGCTGACGCCCACCGCCTGTTTGTCGCCATGCACAGCCGCTACCTGGGCACCGACCTGGCCTCCAACGACACACCGGTGATGTACCGCGAGGAACAGAGCCAGCTCTCCAGGCTGTTCAGTACCGGCGAATTCAACTGCATCAGCTCGGCAATGCTGTACGTGGTGGCCGCCCGCAAGCTGCAACTGCCGGTGGATGGCGTGGTGCTGCCCTCTCACGCCTTTGTGCAACTGCGGCTGCCGGGGGGCACGGTGGAAGTGGAAACCACCTCCTTCACCGGTTTCGATGTGCCCCACGACGAGGCCTTCTACAGCTCGGAGTACAGCGACTGGTTCAGCGCCCGCAGCCTGGCCCCGCCCACCTACGAGGACTACCTGGACCGCGACATCGTCAGCCCCTACGAACTGGGGATCTTCAATATGATCAACCAGCACACGGCGGAAGCTGAGATGCCCTACCGGGATCGGATGCGGCTGGCGGAGCTGCGCGGTTACTACCGGCCCTGGGATGAATCGGCGCAGAAGTCGCGCCTGGCTTACTACTACCAGGAATATGTGCACCTGCGAGAGAACGGCGATTTCGACACGGCGCTGCGCATGTATCAGCAGCTCGAGAATTACCTGGTCGACCTGGGCGAACGTCGCTTCGAGGATGAGGAAATCCCGGTGCTGCTCACCGCAGTGCAGGCGCAGATGGCGGATACCCTGGGCCGCACCGGCGACGAGGATGCCGGCCTGGCGCTGGCCCGCCATCTGCTGCAGACCCGCGAGTTTCCCGACACCGCCCGCACGGTGGAGAGCCACCTGTTCTCGGTGGTAAGCCGTTACGCGGTGGACCGCGCCGAGCGGGCGGACTACCCGGGCGCGCGCCTGGCCTTCAACGCCCTGGAGTTCCAGTGCCTCAAGAACAAGGTGTGCAACAGCGGCCTGGCCCAGGTCTACTCGGCCTGGGCCATGCACTATGTCGAGGACAGGGACTGGGAGCGCAGTGCCGATGTCTACCGGGAATACCTGCTGCTGGATTCCTCCAGCAAGCTATCCCAGCACTTCACCACCAACCTGGAACGGGTCTACCTGAACTGGGCCGCCCACGAGGAGTGGAACGGCCAGTGGGAAACCGCCATGGGCCTGCTCAACCAGTGCACCCAACTATTGGACACCGCCAGCGAGTGCGAAACGGCGCTGGCCAAGCTGGACGCAAAGCGTTAGCTATCCAGAGATTGAGAGCCTTCAGCCCATAGAGAGACAGCGTTAGCTGTCGAGCGATTGGTAATAATCGGAGAGGATTTTAGCCACCTCCGGCCGCGAGAACTCCGGCGGCGGTGCCTCGCCGCGGCCCAGCATCTCGCGTACCGCGGTACCTGACAGCAGCACGAAATCCTCTTTGCTGTGATCGGGGGCGTCCTTCATCATCACCACCTTGTCCAGCTTCTTGCTGTAGGCGGTGTGGTCTGCCCGGTAGATCTCCAGTTCCAGGGCGCCCGCCGGCACTTCCTCGTCGAAGATGGTCTGGGCATCGAAGCCGCCGTAGTAGTCGCCGACTCCGGCGTGGTCGCGACCGACAATCAGGTGTGAGCAGCCGCAGTTCTGGCGGAACACCGCGTGCAGCACCGCCTCACGGGGGCCGGCGTAGAGCATATCGAAGCCGTACCCCGTCACCATCACCGTATTGGGCGGGAAGTAGATTTCCACCATCTTGCGGATGGAGGCGTCGCGCACGTCGGCGGGGATATCACCGGGCTTAAGCTTGCCCAGCAGCATGTGAATGAGGATGCCGTCGGTACCCAGGTCTTCCATCGCCATGCGGCACAGCTCCTCATGGGCGCGGTGCATGGGGTTGCGAGTCTGGAAGGCGACGACTTTGTCCCAGCCGTGCTCCTGGATCTCGTTGCGAATCTCCACTGCGGTGCGGAAGGTATCCGGGAAATCGGTCTGGAAGTAGGAGAAGTTCAGTACCTGGATGGGGCCGGACAGCAGCGTGTTGCCGAGGCCGGTGAAGGTCGCCACACCCGGGTGGTTTTCATCCAGGGTGCGGAAGATCTTCTCCGCCATGCCGCGGATTTCATCGTCCGAAACTTCTTCTACGGCTTCCACATCCATCACGGCCAACACGGGATTTCCCTCCACGTTGGGGTCGCGCAGGGCGATGCGGCTACCCGGCTCGACGCCGCTTTCGCGGGTCAGGTTGACCACCGGCACCGGCCAGAACAGGCCGTCCGCGGTGTGCAGGCCGTCGGCCACACTGATGGCGTCAGCCTTGTTCATATAGCCGGTCAGCGGATTGAAGTAGCCGCCGCCCAGCATGACGGCGTTGGCCGCCGCGGCGGAATTCAGCAGCAGCGAGGGCAGGCTTTCGGCCTCTGCTACCAGGGCATGGCGCTTCTCGCTGTCGTAGACGAACAGCGGATTCAGTTCATCCGAGCCATGTGGCTTGATCATATTCGGTATCCCGTTTACTGGTTGATAATGCCGCGCTCGCGCAGCACCGAGAGAATCTGGTCGATCTCTTGCTGCAGGCTCTGCTGATCGGAGTGCAGGTGAATCTCGGGGTTGTCAGGCGCCTCGTAAGGGTCGTCGATGCCTGTGAAGTTTTTAATCTCACCGGCGCGGGCTTTCTTGTACAGGCCCTTCGGGTCGCGGGCTTCCGCCTCCTCCAGGGAACAATCCACAAAGATCTCGATGAACTCCATACCGGCCGCTTCGTGCAGAGCGCGCACGGCATCGCGGTCGGCCCGGTAGGGGCTGATAAAGCTGGACAGGGAAATCACCCCGGCGTCGACAAACAGCTTGGCCACTTCGCCGATGCGGCGGATGTTCTCGGTGCGGTCCTCGGCGGAAAATCCCAGGTTCTTGTTGATACCCATGCGCACGTTGTCGCCGTCCAGGCGATAGGACAGGATGCCCATCTCGTGCAGAGTACCTTCCAGCTCCACCGCCACGGTGCTTTTACCGCTGCCGGACAGGCCGGTGAACCAGAGTGTAGCGCCCTTGTGCCCCACCAGCTTCTCGCGGTGGGCGCGGGTGATATCACCCTCGTGCCAGTGGACGTTGGTCGCTTTCTGCTCTGCCATGGTGGTCGCTCCGGTGTTCTGGGAAGGCGGCAAGAGTACGCGGAATGGGCTCTGCTGTAAATTCTCACCACCTACAGAGACGGCGGCACACACTGGCTCGATAGTCACGGCGAGAGGCGCGGTGGACCCGGGGATCGGGAACAATCAGGCTGCGCTTTGCGAGCGCGTCTCGGAAACGGGGCTTTCTGCGAGCACTGTCCGAGTCCCGAAAAATCGCGCAGCGATTTTTGGTCGAGTTGCGCAGCAGCCGTTTCCGAGCGCCGAGCAGCAGCCGTTCCCGATCCTCGGGTCCACCGCGCCTCTCGCCACGCTCGATCTTTAGACATCCAGGAACCGCGCCCGGTAATCAGCAAACTGCTCCGCCAACCCCGACTCGGTGAAGCCGAACTGCTCCAGGCTGTACGCGTGGGTGGGGCGTAACTCCCGGCGGGTGAAGTCCCGCCAGGCGCGCATCTCGGCCTCGGCTTGCGGGGTGAGTCCCATGCCGATGAAGTCGTAGACTTTGCGAATCTCGCCCAGGGGGTCGCTGACCGTGTCCTTGAACCACAGGTCCAGGAAGCGGCCTTCGGCGCCGGCGTCGCGCACCGACATGGTGTGGGCCATGCCCCTGGCGAACTTACGGGACCACTGCTGGCCCACTCGCACCGGGTCTGCGCTGTCCGAATAAATGCGCCAGAGTTCATAGATCATGCTGGCCAGCGAGGGGATGGTCTCCAGGGGGTCGCGGTGAGACTGTACCACCCGGGCATCGGGGAACACCTCCAGCACCAGGTCCATATAGTGCAGGTGGTGGGGGGCCTTGATAGTCCAGCGCTCGGCATGCTGGCCGGCCTGCTTTTTCTGCCACTGCAGGAACTTCAGCAGCAGTTCCAGGTAGCGGTAACCGACCCGATGGTCCTGGGCCTCGATCCAGGCATCGAATCCGGGCAGCCAGGCGAAAGACTGGATATTGAAGCTGTAGAAACTCTGCTCCAGCAGCATGATGTCCTCGTCAGGCCCCATGGCGTCCATGGGGTGCACACTCAGCAGGTCCGGGTTCGCCTCCAGCATGGCGGCCATTTCCGCCTTGCCGTCGACCACGCGCTGGTCAACGCCCGCCGGGTCCCAGTCCAGTGCCGGGCAGGGAAAACGGGTTTCGAACCACAGGGGAGCGAACATACGCGGGTCGGCGGCGATGGTGCGGTGCAACATGGTGGTGCCTGTGCGCGGTAGGCCGACGATAACCAGGGGTTCGCGAATCTGCTCGTCGAGGATTTCCGGGTGACGTTTGAGCCAGGCCTGCACTCGCAGGCGGGTGGCGAGAATGTCCACCACCCGTTGGCGCAGGACAGCCTGGCCGATAGCATTGAGCTCAGCTTCGCTTTGCAGCGACAGCAGCAAGCGTTCCAGCGGCTCCCGGTAGCTGTCGTCGCCGAAATCCTGCAGCCCGTCTACCGCTTTGGCCTCGGCCACCAGCGTATCTGCCTGCCAGTCCATCACTGCCCCCCGGCGCCCCGGCCCGGAAAACGAATCACCCCTGTCGCCAGGCCGGTGCCAAACAGGATCAGGCCACAGCCGCCCAGCATGCGGCCGGTGACCGCCTCGTCCAGCACCAGGGCGCCGGCAATCATGGCGGAAATCGGCACGATATAGGTCACGGTCACCGCCCGTGCCGGGCCCAGCCGCACCAGCAGCCGGAAAAACAGGATGTAGGCGATGCCGGTGCAGGGAATGCCCAACGCCAGCACTGCCAGCCAGGCTCGCAGAGATGGCATCTCGGCGGGCCAGAAGGCAAGACACAGGGGTGCGAGCAGCAGGCTGGCGGCAATCTGGCTGCCGGTGGCCAGTTCCAGGCTGCCGAGCCCCGGCAGGCGAATGCGTGCGTAGTTGCCGGCAATGCCATAGGAGAACGCGCCGCCCAGGCCGGCGGCAATGGCGAGGCCGGCGCCGGACAGGTCGACCTGTAGCTTGTCCCAGACCAGCACCACCACGCCCACCAGCCCCAGCATCAGTCCCACCATGCCGGTCCGGCTGAGGCGCTCACCGACCCAGGCAAAGGCCACCAGTGCGGTGAACAGGGGTGCGGTGGAATTGATCACGGCGGTATAGCCAGCGGTGAGATACAGGGTGGCAAAAGTAAACAGGGTGAATGGCAGGGCGGAATTGAAAAAGCCCATCAACAGCACATCCCCGGCCCGCTCTCGCACCGGCGCCAGGGAGGCGGTGAACAACAGGATGGGCAGCAGGAAAGCCGCCGCAATCGCCACCCGCAGCGCCACCAGTGACACCGGGCCGAATTCCGGCGCCGCCATGCGCATAAACAGAAAGGAGGTGCCCCACAGGGCGCCCAGGCCCAGCAGCTCAAACAGATCGAGAGGTTTAGCAGGCTCAGTCAACGGCTGAGCGCTAGAAGAAATAGTTGATCATCGAAATGATGAGCGATACCGCCACCAGCGGGATGATCCAGCGCGACAGCTTCTGCATCTGCTCCGGCTCCATGGGCTTGGCGAAGCGTTCGCCCAGCACCACCATCAGCGCGACGCCGCCGAAAATGAACAGCAGCAGAAAAAACAGTGTATTCATGGCTCTCGGTGATCCTCGCATGCCGCCGTGCCGGCTCTAACGCTGGCGTACCAGCCCGGCCCGTCGGTCAGTTCGCCATCTTCCGCCAGCGGCGGATAGGCCAGTCCCCGCTCGCGACAGAACTTGCGCAACTGCGGATGGGCCCACTCGAAAAACAGCCGTTGCCGCGTGGCCGCATCCAACCGGCAGTGTTCGTAGAGGCCCGCCGCCTCGCGCTGGCGCTGGGCTTCGGCGAGAATAATACCCGCCGCCACGGAAACATTATACGACTCGACCATGCCCATCATCGGCACCAGAATGCACTGGTCCGCTGCCGCCAGGGCCTCTTCATCCAGTCCGGCCCGCTCCGTGCCGAGCAGCAGTGCGGTGGGCCGGGTGTAGTCCACCTCACGAAAGTCACAGGCGTCCTCCCCGGGGTGGGCAGCGAGAATCTGCATGGCGGCGGCCCGCACCGCCTCCAGCGCCTGGGCCAGGCTATCGTGGCGCCGCACCTGCACCCAGTTGTGACTGCCCATGCCGGTACCGCGAAAAGCGCGGTAGTCCTCGCGGGCAGCCACCGCGTGCACCTGCTGGATGCCCACTGCATCGGCATTGCGCACGATGGCCGAGGTATTGCGCTGCTTGTGGACGAAATGGGTAATCACCGTCAGGTCGGGCTGACGCCGGTCCAACACCGAATTGAGACGCGCCAGACGTTCCGGGGTCAAAGCTGTCGACCCACCCGGTGACCGTCGTGCATGGCGCCGTGCAGGTAACCGAGGCCACCGCAATCTCCCGCGACATGTACCTCCAGCCCGCGGGCGGTAAGGCGCTCGGCCAGGTCCGGGTTGGCGGTCGCTCCCGCCGCCAGGATGACCGAATCCGCCGCCAGGGTTTCCTGGCCGTCCGCCGTGGCCAGCCTGACACTGCCGAGCTCAATTGCCAGCAGCCGCACCTCGCTGCGCAGCGCAACCTGGTGTTCGCGCAGGCCGTGCAGCACCCGCCAGCGCCGCACCACCGCCAGTTCGGCCCCAAAGTGACCGCCCTCTTCCAATACGCTGACCTCACGGCCGCGCTCCACCAGGAACTCAGCCAGTTCCAGGCCCACCAGCCCGCCACCGGCGATAACAACACGCCGGCCCAGCGGCATCCACCAGTGGCTGAAACGGCGAATCAGCGCGCCGCTGCCGGTGATGCCCAGCAGCCTGCCCGCCAACAACAGGCAGCGCGGCAGCAAGGGCAGCCTGGCCGCCGCACCGCCGTCGCCGCTGCCGGTCATCAGTTCGCGCAGTTGGTCGCCACTGTAGACATGTGACAGTTCAGCACCGGGCAGCGGCGACGCCGGCCTCAGGGCGCCGGTGGCCACCACCACCGCGTCCGGCGCCAGGGTGTCGACGAACGCCTCGCTCACAGAGGTATTGAGCTGCACATCGATCGGCAGCGAGGTCACCTGGCCCACCAGGTAGTCCACCAGTTTCTCATTGGGCGGGTAGGGAATCGCGGAGAAGAAAGCGGTGCCACCCAGCCGACCGGACGCCTCGCACAGAGTGACTTGATGTCCTCGCAGCGCCGCTACCCGCGCCGCTTCCATGCCGGCAGGCCCGCCACCCACCACCAGCACCCGGCGTGCGACCGGCGCCGGCTCGATCACGGTGTCGCTTTCGAAGCCGGTCTGGGCGTTGACCGCGCAGATCAGGTGGTCGTTGAGGAATATGCGGCTGACGCAGGTGTAACAGTAGATACAGGGCCGCACGGTTTCGGGCTGGTTAGCCGCCAGCTTGTTGGGCAGTTCCGGGTCGGCCAGCAGCTTGCGCGCCATGGAAATGAAATCCGCCTCGCCGCGGGCAATCACCTGCTCGGCAACGTCGGGCTCCACCCGGCCAACGGCAATCACCGGAATATTCACCGCCTGCTTCACCGCCCTGGCAAAGCCAAGGTAAGCGCCGGGCTCGTGCACCAGGGGTGCTTCGGTAAAGCCGATACCTGAGCTGGAGTTGGCGTACGCGCTGACATGGACGGCGCTGGCACCGGCAGCTTCGGCCAGCTGTGCGGTGGCCACCGCGTCGTCAATGGTGATGCCCGGCTCGAGCCGGTATTCGTGGGCGTCCAGCCGCAGCCACACCGGGAAGTCATCTCCTACCCGCGCACGCACAGCCTGCAGCACTTCGCACAGCAGCCGCGCGCGGTTCGCCAGCTCACCGCCGTAGGCGTCATCGCGCTGGTTGGTATAGGGAGACAGGAACTCCGCCAGGATATAGCCGTGGCCGGCGTGCAATTCCACGCCATCAAAGCCGGCCCGCTGGGCGCGCTCAGCGGCATCGGCGAAACGCTCGATGAGCCAGGCGATGTCCCCGCTGTCAGCCACTTTGTACTCGATTTTGGCGCCCGCCAGCGACTTGACGAAGGCCGCCATCTCATCCGGCGTCAGCGCCGTCATCATATCGTCAGGGCTGTGTTTCGGCAGCGAAGGTACCAGCATGGGTCGGCCTGCGGCCATATCGCGTACCGCGACCTTGCCGGCATGCTGCAGCTGGATGATGGCTCGGCAGCCATGCTGCTTCACTCGCCTTGCCAGCGCTGACAGGCCCGGCAGGAATTCGTCCCCGGAAATTCCGACCTGGTTGGGATTGCAGTTGCCCTGCGGCCAGGCGACAGCCGCTACGCCGACGATGACCGCACCGGCGCCGCCGCGAGCGCGGGCTTCATAGTAGGCCTGTATGCGTTCACCGCAGTGGCCGTCGGTTTCGCACAGATTACTGCCCATGGGCGCCATGAGGATACGATTGCGCAGCGCCAGGCCACCGATGCGACCTTCCGACATGAGATGTTGAAAGCTCATTGTCCTGGTGTTTCCGATAGCGGGTTTCTCATTCACGGCTGGCAGCTTATCCGCAAGCTGCAATGGACCGCCCCGAGGCCGCTGAAAAAACTGCCTTTGGGTTAAAAAGAGCAACCAGTCTTGCCACGTCGCGATCTCGTGCTACATATAGCCCAAATGGGCTAGGACAGAGCCTGAACTCAAATCTATAGTTCCAGAACTCCACAATCACTATAACAGGAGCAGAACGATGGCCCGCACCGCAAGCACGCACATCGAAGCCCGCCGACAACGGTCGACTATGGGTCGAGTCCCGGTAACACCCACTCCTCTCGCCCTGGCTGTTTTGGCGGCCTCAACTCTCTCGGCGCCGGTCGCTGCCCAGGACCGCGCCACCGCGCTGGAAGAAGTGGTGGTCACCGCCCAGCGTCGCGAAACCATGCTTCAGGAGACGCCGATCGCAGTGACGGCGTTCACCAGCGAAAAGATCGAGGATATGGGTATCTTCGATATCACCGATATCAGTGGGCTGGCGCCGAACACCAACATTCAGAAACAACCCTCTTCCAACTCCAATATGTCTATCGCCATCCGCGGCATTACCAGCGGTGAAACCGCCCTGCTGGTGGATCCGAAGGTGAGCTTTTATGTGGACGGTGTCTACCTGAGTAAAACCGTTGGCGCTGTGTTTGATATTGTCGACATGGAGAGCATCGAAGTGCTGCGCGGTCCACAGGGCACCCTGTTCGGCCGCAACAGCAGCGGCGGGGCGATCAACGTCACCACGGTGAAGCCCAGCGGTGAGCTGGGGGGCAACGTGGAGGCCAGCTTCGGCAACGAGGGCTACATGCGCTACCGGGGCAGCATCGACCTGCCGAAGATTGCCGATATGCTGTCGGTCAAGGTCAGTGCCATGCACATGGAATGGGATGGCTGGGCCGACAATGACTTCCCTGGCCAGGAGTCGGACCTCGCCAGCGAAGACAATGACAGCTACCGGATTGCCCTGCGACTTGAGCCCACCGATAACCTGACCATCGACTACGCGTATGACAAGACCGACAACGAGGGCGTGCCCGTGCCCTTCCAGGTCACCGAGGTCAAGGACAGCATCTACAACGGCATCACCACGACACCGTTTCCCTACGAGTTCCTCGGCGGCCAGCTCTACCAGGAAATGGCAGCCCTGGTGGGTGACCCGGATGAACGTCGCGAAGACTACAACCTGGATGCAGTGAGCACGGAAGAACTGGAAGTCGAGGGTCACACCTTCACCGCCACCCTGGAACTGGACTCGGTGACGCTGAAGTACATCTTCGGTGACCGTGATACCGACTCCACCTATGACGCCACAGACCTGGATGGCGGCGCGCTCAACACCGCCGACCTGTTCTACGGCGGAGGCCAGGTGGTGCCCACGCCGGGCTTCCATGCGGCCATTCCCGATGGCACCGTGGAGATGACCACCCACGAGTTCCAGATCATTGGCGATCTGTTTGATGACCGCCTGGCCTACACCTTCGGCTACTACTACTACGAGGAAGAGGTGTTCCAGGACAATCCCCAGACCTTCGGACTGCCGATCCAGTTCCTGGCGGTAGACCCGGGCCTGCTGGCCGCCTACACCGCGGCGGGATTCTGTAACAACGTGCCTGGACAGGGACCGGTGTGTATTGGCAGCCAGCGCCAACCGCTGCCCTTTCCAGTACCGGGGGCCGATCCCAACCTCAATGGCGCGGTTGATTTCACCTATGGGCAGGACACAGAGTCCTGGGCAATCTACGGCCAGGGTAGCTACGATCTGACCGACACTCTGGAAGTAACCGTAGGCCTGCGCTACACCGAGGACGAGCGCGATGCCTTCCTGTTCAACGAGAGCCTCGGCCACAACGACTTTAGTGATCGCCTGCGCAACGACGAGGACTGGGACAACATCAGCTACCTGTTCAACCTCAACTGGGCTGTTACTGAGGACATGAATCTGTACGCCACCTACTCCACCGGGTACAACGCCGGCGGCTTTAATGCCAGGGCCTCCACGGAGCGCTCCTGGAACGACCCGGTGGACGAAGAAGAAGTGGATTCCTTCGAACTGGGTATGAAGGCGGATTGGCTCAATAACCGCCTGCGTACCAACGTAGCGCTGTTCTACAACGAGTTTACCGACATCCAGATCACCCAATTCGAGGCCGGCAGCGGCGGTGCCTCAAGCCAGCTGGTGAATGCCGGCGAGGCCACCTACTGGGGTGTGGAACTGGACATGGTAGCCATTCTCGCTGAAGGCCTGATCATGGACCTGACCTACGGTTACCTGGACTCGGACTATGACGAGTACCTGGCCCGCGACCCCGCCACTGACCAGGAGGTCGATATCTCCAACGTCACCACGGTGACTCGCGCGCCGGAGCACAACGGCAATATCGGCCTGCAATACGACTTCGCGCCGTTCGACTTTGGTTCACTGAGCGCCCGGGTGGACGCGAGTTACTCTGACGAATTCGTATTTCACCCCTTCCAGAACCAGTTCGACGCCGCCAGGGACCGCTGGATTCTGAACGCTCGCGTCAGTCTCAACGATATATCCCTGGGCGACGTCGGCACGCTTCGTGTGTCCGCCTGGGGCAAGAACCTGGCGGACGAGGAGTTCGAAGAATGGGGCATCGACTTCGCCAGCCTGGGCTGGGCCGGTAACACCTTCGGCCGCCCACGCACCTACGGTGTGGATTTTGTGGTGAACTTCGGCCAGTAAGGTTCGGCACTGGCGCTCGAGTAGAGCGCCTGTCACCGTGAGACAGCCCGGGCATTGCCCGGGCTTTTTTTTGCAGCCTGGCTTCAGTACCCGCTTGCGCAGGGAATCAGGTAAGCATGGCAGCCAGGCGCGACAGGGAGACGCGGTTGCCGCCGTCGCGGCGGGAGCGCTCCATGGCCTGGGTGGCATTGGCCTTGAGCTGCTCGGCGAGCTGCTCCATGTTAATGGCGGGATAATTCTGCGGCGCCCAGGTACTCATGCCGATGGCCAGGCTGGCAAACAGGTTGGCGCCGCGGCCGTCGTCGATCTCCATGAACTCCGTTTCACTGCGAATGCGCTCACCGATTTCCTGCCCCTTGTCTTCCGGGCAGGCGGGCAACAGCAGCGCGAAACAGGAGCCGTGCAAGCGCGCCAGGTAGTCGGTGCGGCGCAGCATGCCGGAGATATGCCGGCCGATTGCCTTGAGCACGAAGTCGCCGGACAGGTGGCCGTAGTTGTCCGAGATGGCCGGGAAGTCGTCGACCTCCATGACCATCAGCGTCAGGGGCTTTTTGTTGCGGTGGGCTCGCGCGACTTCCCGCCGCAGTTCCATCTCAAAGGCACGCTGGTTACTGAGCCTTGTCAGCGGGTCCAGCAGGCTCAGTGAGGCCAGGCGCTCGGCGTTGGTGCAGTTCTCGAGGCAAATAGCGATAATCGACGCCAGGTGGTTGAGGAAATCGATCTCCACCTCGCTGTCGAAAGCCTCGGCATCCTCACTGACCCAGTGAAAGCTGCCTACCAGCAGGTTTTCGCGCACCAGTGGCAACAGCAGGGCACTCTGGCCACTGTCGACATTGGCAATCGCGCGCAGCGCCCGCGGGTCCTCCGATACAATCACCTCCACCTGGGGGCGAGCCCCGTAGAGTTGCTGCATATCGAAGGAGTCCCCTTCCAGCACCAGGTCGATGCCGAACTCCAGGTCGGCCGGCAGGAGTTGTTCCAACTCCCCTTCGGGGTCGTAGAGACTGAGGCTGACGCCACTGAGGCCGAAATGCGCCTGGGTGGTGTGCAGCAGTACGTCGAGCAGTGCGGCCAGACTGGAGGCATCGAGCAACATCAGTTCGTAGCTCTGCAGGCGCTGGAGAATGCGCTCGTTGAGTTCGACCGTGCGCGCGAACTCGCCCATTTGCGAATCGATATCGCGGTAGGACAAAGCGTCGCTGGACTTGCGCGTGTCTGAGTCCTTTCTCGGCGGTGTGGCCATGTTCCTGCCTGTGATCAACGCACGCCCAGATGATACACTGGGTGCGCTTTGCTTTGCATCGCAACCTGAGGGGTGGCACTGCCTGAGATGCCAGGCCTCCGAGCAGCTGAAATCCGCAGTATTCGGATCACTGCCCGGGGCCGCGTTGGCGAACCCTTTGAACCTGATCCGGTTAGCACCGGCGTAGGAATAGGTGAACGCGGCTCTCTGCTACGTTGTCCGCTAAGTTATCCGTTACGTCGTCAACCGGGTCTCTTTTGATACCGCATCACTGCGGATTGACTGGAGAGACTCCGTGAATAGCAACTCTATACTGTTTGGCCTGGCGCTGTTGTCGCTGGGCACCCCTGCTTTATCCCAACCAGCCCAAGCGACCGCCAGCGAAACCGCCGGCGAGCGCTTCGAGGAGGTGATCGTCACCGCCGAGTTTCGTCGCACTGAACTGATGGATACCAGCGCCAGCGTCAGCGTGCTGGGCGCACAGGATATTCAGCAGCGTGCGGCTCAGCACCTCGAAGAGATCCTCAACCTGGCCCCCAATGTGAACTTTGCCGGCGGCACCTCGCGGGGTCGCTACTTCCAGATCCGTGGCGTAGGCGACCGCAGCCAGTTCCAGGAACCGCTCAATCCCTCCGTAGGTCTGCGGGTGGACGGGGTCGACTTCTCTGGTATCGGCGCCATCGGCACCCTGTTTGACGTCGAACAGGTAGAGGTGCTGCGCGGCCCCCAGGGCACCCTGCACGGCGCCAATGCGCTGGCGGGCCTGATCGACATTCGCAGCAACGCCCCCACGGAGGATTTCTACCACCGCGTCGATGCGACTGTGGGCGACTACGACACCACCAGCCTCGGTGTGGTGAGCAGCGGCCCCCTCAGCGACACACTGCTCTACCGCGTGGCCGTCGAACAGTTCAACAGTGACGGCTACACCGACAACGATTTCCTCGGCGACAACAATACCCAGGAGCGCGATGAACTGACCGCCCGAGGCCGGCTGCGTTGGCTGCTGTCCGAGCAGCACAGCGTCGATATCGGCCTCACCTACATCGACGTGGACAACGGCTACGACGCCTTCTCACTGGACAACCCCAGGAACACACTGTCTGATGAGCCGGGCCGCGACACCCAGGAATCGCTGGCCCTGTCACTGCACACCAGCTCGAGCTTTTCCCTGTTCGATTTGCAGACCATCTTCAGCTACGCCAACAGCGACAGCGAGTACAGTTTCGACGAGGACTGGACCTTCGAAGGCTTCCACCCGGATGGCTACAGCTCGACGGACAACTACCTGCGCGAGCGTGACAGCGTCAGCGCCGAGCTGCGGCTGGTGTCCAACGAAGCCTCGCGGCTGTTCAACGGTCGCAGCGACTGGGCCGTTGGCCTCTACTACCTCGCCAACGATGAGGACCTGGACCGTCGCTATACCTTCGCCGGCCCTTTCGATAGCGAGTTCGATACCGAGACCTGGGCAGTCTACGGTCAGCTGGATACGGTGCTGACCGAGCGCCTGACCCTGATCACCGGCCTGCGGCTGGAGAATCGCGACACCGACTACAGCGACAGCAATGCGGTGGCCTTCAACCCGGACAAGGACCTGTGGGGTGGCAAGCTGGCGCTGGAGTATGAGTGGCTGGAAAACACCCTGGCCTATGCCTCCGTGTCGCGGGGTTATCGCGCCAACGGTGTGAACGGCGGCATTCTTGCCAGCATTGATGCCACCGACGACCCGGAGCTGATCGCCAACCTCAACTCCGTGCGTGAGTTCGAGGAAGAAACGTTGATCAACTACGAGCTGGGCCTGAAAAGCCGGCTGTTGGACGGCACACTGCGCCTGCGCGCGGCGCTGTTTTACATGGACCGCGAAGACCTGCAGGTACGCGGTTCCTTCCTCATTCCCCAGGAGGGCGGCGCCACGACGTTTGTCGATTACACCAGCAATGCCGCCGAGGGCGAGAACTACGGCGCCGAAATGGAACTCGACTGGCTGGCCAGCGAGAACCTGCAGCTGTGGGCCAATCTGGGTTGGCTGGAAACCGAATTCGAAGACTACGTGAATGTGTTCGGTGAAGACCTGTCCGGCCGCGACCAGGCCCAGGCCCCCGGTTACCAGTTTTCGCTGGGTGGCCGCTACGACTTTGGCCGCGGTTTCTTCCTGCGACTTGAGCTTGAAGGCAGGGATGAGTTTTTCTTCTCCGATCGGCACAACGCCCAGGCCGACAGCTACGAGCTGGCGCATGCCCGGCTGGGCTACAGCCGCGACAACTGGTCGGTGGCCCTGTGGGGACGCAACCTCGGCGACGAGGATTACAGCGTGCGCGGCTTCGGCGGTTTCGGCAACGACCCACGCAACGGCTACCTGGTGGAAGACTACGTCCAGCTTGGCGAACCGCGCATGGTCGGTGTCGACCTCAGCATGAGCTTCTGAGATCGCCGTGACCAATCCCTGGGAAATCGCCGCCGTGCTGTTGGGTGTCAGCTATCTGCTGCTGGCCATGTGGGAGAAGATCAGCTGCTGGTATGCGGCCTTTGTCAGCACCGCCATTTTCCTGGTGCTGTTCTGGCAGGCCGGGTTGCTGATGGAGTCGGCCCTGCAGGTCTACTACCTGGGCATCGCCGTGTACGGCTGGTGGCACTGGCAGCAGGGCAACCGCGAGGACGGCAGCCTGGCCATCAGTCGCTGGCAGACGCCGCAACACCTGCTGGCAATTGGCGGCGTGCTGGCCCTGAGCGCCGGCTCCGGCTTCCTGCTATCCCGGTACACCACGGCGGCCTGGCCCTACCTGGATTCCTTCACCACCTGGGGGGCCGTGCTCACCACCTGGATGGTGACGCGTAAACTACTGGAGAACTGGCTGTACTGGATCGTAATCGACGGGCTGTCGATCTTCCTGTACATCGATCGTGAGTTGTACCTGACTGCGGCGCTGTTCGCCGTTTACGTGGTCATCGTAATTATCGGCTTCCTGACATGGACGAGGCACTACCGAGCGCAGTTCGCCTGAGCCTGGACCAGGCGCTGGACCAGTGGCCACAATGGCGGCCACCACCAGCCGCCAGGCCAGAGGCGCTGCGCGGCCTGGACGGCGGGCGCAGCAACCGCAGCGTGCTGGTTGGGGACGGCCAACACCACTGGGTAGTGCGCATTGACGGCTTTCGCAGCGAGCGCATGGGACTGAGCCGCGATGCCGAGTGGCGGGCATTGGGCAACGCGGCGGCCGCTGGGCTGGCGCCGCTGCCGGTGTACCGAAACCCGACTCTGGGTGTCACGGTGTGCCGGTATGTTGAAACCGCCGCCGGCGCTGTGGATTCCCTGGCTGCGCTGGCCTTGCTGTTGCGCTCCATCCAGGCCCTGCCGGCCATCAAATTCCGGCTCGACCCTCTGCACCGCGCCCAGCGCTACCTGGAAGTACTGGGCGAGCGCGAACTGCCCACGGCGTTGACCCGGGCCTGCGCCGCCCTGGCGCCGGCGCCACCGGTGCTATGCCACAACGACCTGCTGCGCGACAACCGCGTGGCCACTGCCGGCGGGCTGATGGCCCTGGACTGGGAGTATGCGGCCATGGGCGACCCGCTGTTCGAGCTGGCGGTGATTGTCGAGGGCGACGGGCTCACCGAGGATGAAGCACAGGCGCTGCACCAGGCGTGGCTTGGCGCGCCGCCCACTGAGTCGGCCGAACAACAGCTGGCGCTGCAGCGCTGTATCTACCGGGAATTGACCACGCTGTGGGAGCGCGCCATGCAGGTCCTAAAAAGCGCATAGCCCATGTCGCGCCGGGCCTCTACAATGAAGGACGGTTGTTATCGAGGTAAGCGCTATGCATTGGCTGAAACCGCTCCCTGTCGCCCTGTTGCCTGTTACCCTGCTAACCACAAGCTGCGCCCTGTTAGAGGACGAGCAGGAGATACCGCTGTCCGAGGTACCGCCCGCCGTGCTGGCCGCCGCCCAACAGGCGGTGCCCGGCATCGTGATCGAGGAAGCCGAGTTGGAGAAGGAAGATGGACAAACGGTGTACGAGCTGTCCGGTAGCGCCGACGGCAGGGAATATGAAATAGAAATTAGTGGAACTGGTGAGATTCTTGAGGTCGAAGAAGACTGAGCCATCAGGATCAGCAGCCATGCAAGTTCACAAGAATGCCGTCAAAGTCGCCCATATGCTGGCCACCCTGGGCCTGGCCAGCGCATTGCCCATCCCGGGCATGGCGCAGACGCCACGCCATGGCGAAATCCGTACGTTCGAAGAAGTGCGCGCCTGGGACCGGGATGCCGGCGAATGGGTGAGCCCGGAACAGTTCTGGCTCAACTATGCCGCCAGCCGCGGTGGGCTGACATGGGGGCGCGGGCCGGACTACCCGCCCTATGATGACGTCAAGGAAGGCGACCTGTTTATGGTGGAACTGGATTCAGGGCCGTGTCTGATGGAGTTTTTTCATCGCCGCTGGCGCCGCGCCAACGACGTGCGCCGCTGGGACCCGGAGTTCAACAATTACGGCGGTTGCCCGGATGTCTTCCGGTAAGCCGGCGAGCAGCTAGCTGTTCGCAGACTGCAACACCTGGCTGACCGCGATGCGCAGGCTGATGGCGTCGATGGCGCCCTCCAGCAGGAAACCCGCCATCATCGCGAAGGTCATCATCTCAAACCAGGCCGTGTCGGTGCCCTGCTGCAGAATCGCCTCCAGGGCCAGCAGCATCACCAGTGACAGCAGGAACAGCGACAGGGCGATCGGCAGCCGAAATACCAGCAGCGAGACACTATAACCCGGCCCGTCCTGGCGGATGCGTGCGCACACCAGGTCCGCCGAGCGGCTCATCACATCCAGGAAATCGCTGCCGCGGCGGGTGTTGTAACCGCACTGGTTGAAGCGCCGTATCAATCCGTCGACGCCGGTATCGCCGTTCAGCAGCGCACCCATAAACCTTCCCATGGTAGCGGTATGCTCAGAGCACCGCCGCTACAGCGCTTGCCAGATAGTCAACGTTGCCGCTGTTGACACCCGCAACATTGACCCGCGAGGAACCCACCATATACACGCTGAACTCCTCCCGCAGCCGGTCTACCTGCTCTGGGCTGAGGCCGAGAAATGAAAACATGCCGCTCTCGCGGCGGATGAAACTGAAGTCTTCCCCGGTGGCGGCGCCAAGCTTGTCGGCCAGCATGGCCCGCACCGCATTGATGCGCTCGCACATGGCCGCCAGTTCTTCACGCCAGCTACCGTTGAGAGCGCTATCGCTCAATACCATGCCCGCCAGGATCGCCCCGTGGGCGGGCGGCATGGAATAGATACGGCGCGCGGCCTTGGTGGCCTGAGAGGAAAACACCTCTGCCGCATCGCGGTCGCGACCAGTGAATACAATCGCCCCGGTACGCTCGCGATACAGACCCATGTTCTTGGAATTCGACGCAGCCACCAGCACCTCGGGCAGGGCGTCGGCGAAGTGGCGAATTCCAAAGGCGTCCTCTTCCAGGCCCACGCCCATGCCCTGGTAGGCCGTGTCTATAAAGGGCAACAGGCCCTTATCCGCTGCCAGCGTCGCCAGTGCCTGCCACTGCTCCGGGGACAGGTCGGCACCGCAGGGGTTGTGGCAGCAGCCGTGTAGCAGCAGGACGTCACCTGCCTGGGCCGCAGCGAGGTCCTCCAGCATGCCTTCGAAGTCCACCGCGTGGTTGGCGGCGTCATAGTAGCGATACTCCTTGAACTCCAACCCCACAGAGCCGATGAGGGGAATGTGATTGGGCCAGGTAGGCTGACTAAGCCACACCTTGGCTTGCGGGTTGGCCGCCTTGATAACCTCGGCGCCGATGCGCAGCGCACCGCAGCCACCCGGGGCCTGTACGCTGCTCACTCGCTCCGCGGCGAGGGCGGCGTGACCCGCACCCAGCAGCAGTTCGCGAATCCCGGTAATGTAGTTGCCATCCCCCACCTGCGGCAGATAGGCCTTGGTGACCTCGCGCTCGGTCAGTGCCTCCTGGGCGCGCTGGATCGCATTGAAGACCGGGGTCTGGCCGCTTTCATCCTTATAGACGCCAACGGTGAGATCGATCTTGTCTGGATTGGGGTCGGCGGCGCAGGCGGCAGACAGCCCGAGAATAGGGTCGGCAGGGAGGCGCTCCAGCGTTTCAAACATGGCTGTGGTTCCGGTCAGTGGTCAGGGATCGCCCCGGCGCAGGGCTCAGGCAGCGCTTGCACTCGGGACAGCTATAGGATTGTCCAACAGCTTGATGCCGCGCTCAATAAGCAGGGCGGTTTCCGGGCCAGTTTTTGCCAGCTCGCCAAGGCCATCGCGCAGCGCGAGCGCCAGTGTGGAGCCGGGGCCGGCCAGTTCCAGCAGTTCAAGCCAGAGCAGCCAGGCGCCGGGGGCATCAGCCTGCACCGCCTCGAACAGCTCGGTGAGGGAGGCCTCATCCCACTGCTGACTTTCACGCAGCTCACGCAGCCGCTGGTAGAGTTCAAATTCGGCCTTGTCCTGCGCGGTCCAGTCAACCTGGCGGGTCTCCTTGCACGATGCTGGCGGGTAGACATCGAAGCGCGCTCGGTCGGCGCTGCCGGGATACACGCTGGTGACATGCTCACCCACGGCCATGTCGTACTGCCCCCAATCGGGTTGGAACAACAGCTCGCCGCCCGGCCCTGTGACGGTGCAGTCGCTGAAGCTCATCAGCAGGATGCGGTGATTCTGCTTGGTGATGCTGTCTAGCACACCGGTGACAGTGATACCGGACAGGAATTCCAGCACCACCGGCTCGTGGCGGCGAATATTCATGGCCTGCAGCTCGTACTCGCTGGCATCCTCCAGCGGTTTCATGAGGTTGCACAGCCGCCCCACGGGGGAGCCGAAGCCCGCGGCGTGATAGTGGATCCCGTGGCCGTAGAGCTCCTGGTCCCGATAGGCCAACTGGGTGGGCCCTTCGGTGCCAATGTAGATGGCCTGGCCCAGCACATTGGTCAGCAGCCGGTTAAAGCGGCCACTGACCTGCAGGCCTGAACTGTACTCACAGGTCGCCACCACCTCACTATCGATCGCCACCTGCACGGCGTCTGCGCCGCCCTTGCGGTAGCACATGGTCTCCGCGTATTCGTCCAGCACCTGGGTCAGGTGGCGGCAGCTCTTGGTGACAAACAGCTGGGGTTGCTGGCAGGTGATGTCGTAGGTGGTGAGAATGGCAGCGGCGGTCAACGGCAGTTTTTCGACGTCTGGAGACAGGCAACTCTCGCTTTCGCCCAGGGAAGACAGCAGGCCCGCGCCAAACAGCTGGTACTCTTCCGGACTGCCCACCAGTCCGTATTCCACGGTCCACCAATGCAGCCGGCCCAGCAGCGCCATTTCAGAGGGCGGGTGATCGATACTGGCGCAGCGCTTGAGCTCCGCCTCGGCGGCGGCAATTTCCGCGGCCGTGGAATCCGGCGCCTCCTTGACGATGGACAGCTCGCGGATCGCCTCGTAGAGGGCGACGTCGTGGCGGTTGTACATAGCTTTCACACCCACCTCGCCAAAGCGCTGCAGGTAGTCCGAGTACTCCTCGTCGGCGATGATGGGCGCATGGCCGGCGGACTCGTGAATGATATCCGGCGCCGGGGTGTAGAGGATGTGGTCGATGGAGCGCATGTCCAGGGCAATGGCCAGGATGCGGTTCTGCTGCAGTTCCATAAAGGCCTGGGGCGGGATGAAGCCATCCACCACCACCGCCCGCCAACCGAGGTCGGCCAGGCAGGCATTCATCTCATCGATCGAGGGAATGTGCTCCACGGAAATACCTGTACGCGCCAGGCCTTCGAAGTACACCGGGTGGGCGGAGTCTTTTAACTGCGCCACCAGCTGGTGCATGGCGTAGCGCCATACCGCCTGGTCGCGGGGCGTGTAGCGGCGGTGGTAGTCCTGCTCGGCGATAAACTGCTGCAGGTGTTCAGGAATCTTGGCCAGCATAGCTTCAGTGTAGTCGCTCCGGGCTGTAAGGTGCTTTCCAATCGTTCAACGTGAAGCGATAAATATCGAAGAATTTTCCATTAGCCCTATACAAACGATAGAATATTTCTAATTCAGCCGAAAAAGCGATTGATTACCGTTGGACACTATCGACTACCGGATTCTCGATACCCTGCAGGCACAGGGCCGCATCAGCAACCAGGACCTGGCCGAGAGGGTGGGAATCTCTACCGCCGCCTGCTGGCGTCGGGTACGGGCCCTGGAAGCCGCTGGCACCATTCAGGGCTATACGGCGCAGCTGGACCGCCAGCAGCTTGGCCTGGCCCTGTGTGCCTTTGTGCACGTGTCACTGTCTCGTCACCAGCGCCAGAGCACCAGCGAGTTTGAGGCCGCGGTAGGCACCCGCCCGGAAGTGCTGGAGTGCTTTGCCACTACCGGCGACGCCGACTTTATCCTGCGGGTGGTCACCGCCGATATCGAGAGTTTTGATCGCTTCCTGGAAGACTTCCTGTTCGCCCTCGAAGGTATTGCCCAGGTTAGGTCCAACATAGCCTTGAGGGAACTCAAGTTTGTGACCGCCCTGCCTCTTTCAGAGACTCAGGGCAGGCAGTATAGTTAGCCAGTAATGTAGCTCCGGGGGGAGATCACAATGTCGACTGCAATGCAGAACAAGGCATTTAGCGACGGCTGGCAGCTTATGGACCTGGCCGAGGTTCGGGAGAAGTTCGAGGGCAACCCGGTCGAGTACCTGGAGGTACTCAATGTGCCCGCCCTGAGCTGCGGACTGTACAAGCTTGCCGCCGGCAGCAAGGACATGCAGGCGCCCCACGACGAAGACGAGGTGTATTTCGTACTGGAAGGTAAGGCGCGCATGCGGCTGCAGAATGAAGAGCGCGAAGTGCGGCCGGGCATGCTGCTGTACGTCGGCGCCAGCATGGAGCACAGCTTCTTTGAGATCGAAGAAGATATGTTGCTGCTGGTATTCTTCTCCGCCTGACGTCCCGCGGCTTCCCGCTAGCGCCGATGCTTTACAGGGCGCTGTCCACGGCTGTTTCCGCTACTCTTTTTCTGCGACTTTTCCGCGACTTTTCCGCGACTTTTCCGCGACTTTTCCGCGACTTTTCCACGACTTTCACGAACTGTGCGCCAATTCTCCGGGCCGCACCACGCGCCCTGAGCATTCAGGTCAGCGTTTTCAGCGCAACCTCACGGTAGGCTCACGACAACCGTTCCCGTGGCGTGGTCACCTAGACTGTTGCGTCCGGCGATCGTCACCACCACCTCGCCAGAGTCCCTATCCACGCTGCTGACCTCGCCGCTGAAAGTCATACAGTCGCCGGGGAAATTGGGTGCGCCGAGCCGAATGTTCACGGCACCCAGTCGCGCCCCGGGGCCCGCCCAATCGGTGACATAGCGCCCCACCAGGCCATTGGTGGTGAGTATGTTCATAAAGATATCCGGTGATCCCAGCGCCTGAGCCGCAGCCTTGTCGTGGTGCACATCCTGGTAATCACGCGAGGCGATGGCGCCTCCCACGATGAGCTTTGCGGTGATATCGATACTGAGCTCAGGCAGCTTTGCGCCCGCCTGCAGATCCCTGAGCTTCATTGTCCGGCCGGCCGGTACTGCAGCACACGGAAGCGCTGGCGCCCGACCACCTCGTCGCGTTGGTTGTAGAAGGTGGACAGCTCGGTCACAAAAAAACCGGTACCCAGGGCCGTGGTTTTCTGCTCGGAAATCGCCTCGCAGCTGGCCCGGTAGTAGACCTGGTCGCCGACCTGCAGGTAGCGCTCGTACTCCTGCTCGCAGTTCACCGCGACCACCGCCGGGTAGCCCGCCTCCTGCATGGCAGTGAGCACCGCCAGGGCGTTGCCCTCACCCGAGCCCGGCGGGCGTTGCCCGCCATAGCCATTCATGGTCCAGGCCATCAACATGGTGGGCGGCGCGACGATGTCGTCGAAGCCTGCGGCACGGGCCGCCTCGGCGTCGGTATAGATAGGATTGCTGTCGCCCATGGCCTCACACCAGTGGCGAATCATCGGCGCATTGACCTCGTCCCAGGCCAGGAAGGGGCCGAAATCACCCCCCAGGGAATCAGAAAAATCCGCGGCGTCACTCACGTCCCGAACAGGCCCTGTTCCAGTTTCTGGTGGGCCTCGCCGGGCTGGTCGAAGTCGCTGATGTGATGGGCGCCGTTGAGCTCTGCGTGGTATTCGCCGGCGCGGGCGCGCTGGTCGTAGAATTGGCCATACCAACGCCGCACCAGCTTGAAGGGGCCGTCCTTCTTCAACTGCATGATGCGGAGCGCCGGTCGCTTGTGACGCCAGACATCAAAATCTGCAGCGAAGGCATGCAGTGCGCCGGCCTGGATTTCGCGGGCGGCGGCGATGTCTGCCTCACTGTGGGGCACCTGCTGGGCCTGCGCCAGGGCGCCGTGCCAGACCTTGGTGAGACCGTCATCGATCGGCGTATTGGCGATCAGCTCAAACGTCAGCACGTCGCCGAACTCCTGCTTGGACAACAGCAGCCCCGGGCCGGTATACCAGGTCGTAGTGGCCAGGTAGGCCTGGTAGCTGTGGTGGTAACCGCCCTGGCGCTGAATCACGATGTGGTCGTTGAACTCGTTCTCAAAGTACTCACAGGGGGCGCCGTGAGTCGGACCGAGGTGCTGCGCATCGGCCATATTGTCAATGATCTCCTGGCCATGGATGGCAATCTCACCCAGGTGATCGAGCTGCCAGCGCACCCAGTGGGGGTCGTCCCACTCGGACAGGAACGGCGGCTCGAACAGCGGCTCGCCCCCTTCCGGGTCGAACCACATCATCACGCAGCCCATGACATCGCGCACCTCATAGGACTGGATGGCGCCGGACTTCGGACAGGGGCCGTCGTGATAGGGGATATCGTCGAGCTGACCGTCGGGACCATAGCGCCAGCCGTGGTAGGGGCAGCGAATGGAGTCACCCTCGATCTGCTTACCGTCCGAGACGATCACCGCGCTCTTACTGGCGGTGAGATGGGTACCCATATGGGCGCAGTAGGCATCCAGCATGACCGGGCGGCCGCTCTCGCCCCGGTAGAGCGCAAAATCCTGGCCGAAGAAGCGCACCGCCATGGGGCCTTCGTCGAGTTCCGAACTCTCGGCGACGATAAACCATCCGCGGGGGAAGGTGTGGGGTCCTAGCTTGTAATCTGCGGCCTGCGCCATGCTGCGCCTCCGGGTGTTCGCGTTTCCCGCTATTATCCTGCCGCCGCCCCGGCGCGACCAAACAGGCGGGTGTCCATAACTAAACCAGTCGGCTAAGTCGCAGCACCCGCTTGCGGTGTATCAAGAATCACCGCCGCTGACTCAATCCCGGAAGTTGTTGAACTGCAGTGGCAGGTCCAGCTCCATGTCACGCAGCAATGCAATGACCTGCTGCAGGTCGTCGCGTTTCTTGCCGGTGACACGCACCTGGTCACCTTGAATCTGCGCCTGCACCTTCATCTTGGTGTCCTTGATCGCCTTGACGATCTTCTTGCAGCTGTCGCTATCGATACCGTGCCGCAGGCTCACCGACTGTTTGACCTGCTTGCCGGAAGTGACGGCCTCGCCCACCTCCATCGCCTTGGGGTCGATTTCGCACTTGATCAGTGCGCTGCGCAGCATGTCCTGCATCTGCTCCACCTGGAACTCCGCCTCGGCGGCGATGGTCACGGAACGCTCCTCGCGTTCGAAGCTGGCCTCCACCCCCTTGAAGTCGAAACGGTTGGCAACGATGCGCCCCGCCTGGTCCACAGCATTGGTCAACTGGTGCAGGTCCACCTCAGACACCACGTCAAAACTCGGCATGGGTGCGCCTCCCGGCATTGCAAATGAGGCCGAAATCATAGCACCCTTGCAGCCCCACAGCCTCACAGGACAGCGGATGATCCGGCGCTGGCATATTCTCGGGGCGGGCGCCATGGGCCGCCTGTTCGCCTGCAAACTGCTGCGGCTCGGACTCGAGCCGGCGCTGTTGACACGCGCCGGAGGCAGGCGGCGGGAGCGCCTGGTCCTGCGCCTTGACCAGCGCGAGGAATCCCTGGGCTGCGACGCGGTCGGCGTACCCGCCCTGCAAGTGGCGGAGATCGAAGGGCTGCTGGTCACGACCAAGGCCAACCAGGCGCTAACTGCCGTGCAGTCCTGCCAGACCGCACTGGCGCCAGGCGCGCCGATCATTCTGCTCCATAACGGCATGGGGGTCCTGGAAGCCCTGGCGGACAGCGGGCTCAATCTGCTGGCCGGCACGACCACGGAGGGCGCCTACCTGGATGGCAACATTCTGGTACATGCCGGTTTCGGTGACACCGTGATTGGGCGGGAAGGCGAGAGCGCGCCGCGGTGGTTCCGCTCCTTCGCAAGCGCTGCCGAGCGCATCAGCTGGACCAGCGAGATCGACGACGCGCTCTGGAAGAAGCTGCTCATCAACTGTGCCATCAACCCGCTGACCGCCCTGCACCGCTGTCGCAACGGCGCCCTGCTGGACAATCCGGCCCTGCGCGCGGAGATGGAGTTGCTGTGTGAGGAGCTGGCGGTGGTCAGCGCTGCTCGCTGCAATGTGCGCGCCGCCAGCTGCGCCCTGGACTGGGCACTGTCCGTGGTGCAGCGCACCGCGGCCAACCAGTCCTCCATGCTGCAGGATGTGCTGCAGGGTCGCGAGACGGAGATTCGCTATATCACCGGCTACCTGGTGGAGGAAGCCCGCCGTCTCGGTGTGCCCTGCCCGCGCAATGAAGCCCTGCTGCGCCAGCTTGACTCGGCTGCGGTGTCCCACTAGTGTACAGCCGCTGATCCGGTTTCCGGTCCTGCGAGCCAGGCCGGAATTAAATGGGAAGCAGGTGAGAATCCTGCGCTGCCCCCGCAACGGTAAGTGCGCACAGACCGAGCGCACAAGCCCGATACCAGCCATTCAGTGAACACGATGACGCGGAGGGCTTCATCAGTGGTCTTGCATGCCAAGCGCTCGTTCGAAAGGCGAGACCGCTATCTTGTATGCCACGAACCCCTCCCCAAGCTACTGACGATTGGGGATCCCATGAAAACACGTACTATCCGCAATACCCTGCTGCTGTGCGCAGCGGGAACCAGCCTGCTGCCGGCGTACGCCGCAGCCCGGGAAGACACTCTAGAAACCGTTGTGGTGCGCGCCGCGCGCGAGCCGATTGACGCAGCCAGCTCCGGCAGCTCGGTCACGGTGCTCGATGAGAGTTACCTCGACCACCGCCAGACTGCAGCCCTGTCGGAGATCCTGCGCGCCGTGCCGGGCGCCGCGGTCAGCCGCTCAGGCCCGATGGGCACCCAGGCCCAGCTACGCATGCGCGGCGCCGAGGCCAACCACACCCTGGTGTTCATCGACGGCATTCGCGCCAACGATCCCGCCCAGGGCGGCGAATTCAATTTTGCGCACCTGCTCAACGCCGACATCGAAGCGGTGGAAGTGATTCGCGGCCCCCAGAGCGCACTGTGGGGCAGCGATGCCCTGGCCGGTGTGATCAACGTGCGCACCCGCCGCGGTGGTGATGGCCTGGGCGGTAGCGTCTATGCCGAGGGCGGTGAAAACAGCTGGCAGAATTTTGGCGCCAATGCCCGCTACGGCAACGACAGTTTCCGCGCGGCCGCCGGCATCGCCAGCGTTGAAACCGACGGTGACAATATTTCACGCCAGGGCGGCGAAGACGACGGCTACGAAAACACCACCCTGAACGGCACCTTCGACTGGACGGCTACCGATACCCTGTCCTTCGACGGCAGCCTGCGCTATGTGGATGCCACCAACGACTTCGACGAGACCGATTTCAGTACCAGCCTGCCGGCCGACAGTAATAGCGAGAACGAAGTAGAACAGCTCTATGGCCGTCTCGGTGCCTCCCTGAGCACGCTGGACGGTCGCTGGCGCCACAGTGCCAGCATCTCGCTGACTGACACCGAAAACGAAAACCGCGGGGAATTCAGCCGGTCACAGTCCGAGGCCGAAGTCATCGTGTACACCCTGCAAACCAGTTTCGACCTGGCGCAAGGGCATACCCTGACCGGCGCCTTCGAGCGCTGGGAGGAAGACTTCACACAGCGTGGCGTGGCCACCGAATTCGGTGACCCCAACCGCGACGAAGACATCGACACCAACTCGTTCATCGTCGAATACCGCGGCCAGCTGACCGACAGCCTGTCGGTGCTCGCCAGCGCTCGCAACGATGACAACAGCGACTTCGATGACAAGACTACCGGACGCCTCAGCGCCGCCTGGCAGGTGACCGACGCCACCACCCTGCGCGGCGCCTGGGGTACCGGCATCAAGAATCCGACCTTTACCGAGCGCTTTGGCTTCTTCACCAACTTCGTCGGCAACCCCGATCTGAAACCTGAGGAATCCGAGGGCTGGGAGATCGGTATCGACCAGCGCCTGCTGGACGACCGCCTGCAGCTGTCCGCTACCTGGTTCGACGAGGAGCTGGAAGACGAGATCAACGGTTTCTTTTTCGACCCCGGCATTGGCGAGTTTGGGGATTTCACCGCAGTCAATGAGGACGGCAGCAGCGAACGGGAAGGCCTGGAACTGTCGGCCAGCTGGCTGCTACTTCAGGGGCTCAGCCTCAACGCCGCCTACACCTGGCTTGACAGCAGCGACCCGGACGGCAGCGACGAGATCCGCCGCGCTGAGCATATCGCCAGTGCCAACCTGAACTGGGACTTCTTCGGCGGGCGCGGCAACCTCAACCTGCAGGTGGACTACAACGGCGAGCAGGATGACTTCTTCTTCCCACCCACGCCGCCATTCGACGCTGAGCGGGTAGAACTCGACAGCTTCACCCTGGTGACGCTGGCCGGCAGCTACCAGTTGCTAAACAACCTGCAGCTGTACGCCCGCATCGAAAACGCCACCGACGAAGACTACGAGGAAGTGCTCGGTTTCGTCGCCCCGGGCCGCACCGCCATCGCCGGCGTGCGCTACAGCTTCGGTCGCTGACGTGAGCAGGCCCGGCTTTCGACTGCGCGAAGACCATCTGGTCTTCGCGCTTATCCTGCTGGCCGCCGGCCTGCGGCTGGCGCCGCATCCGGACAATATTGCGCCGATCGGCGCACTGGCTCTGTTTTCCGGCGCCTATCTCAATCGCCAGGTACAGTGGTTGGTGCCGCTGGGCGCCCTGCTTCTCGGTGACCTGGCTAACGGCCTGTACCACGCCACGGTGATGGTCTTCGTCTACCTGGGTTTTGCCGCCAGTACCGCGGTCGGCCGCGGCTTGCTGCATGGGCGTGATCGGCTGCCGCGCATAGCGGTTGCAACACTGCTGGGAGCACTGGCCTTCTGGTTGATCTCCAACCTGGGCAGCTGGCTGGTGTTCCGTCCGCTGACGGCGGGCGGACTCGCGCAGTGCTATCTGGACGCTATCCCCTACCTGCTGCACAGCCTGGCTGGCGACGCGTTTTATGTCGTGCTGCTGTTTGGCGGCTACCGGCTGCTGCGCCGGACCCTGCAGCCCCTGCCTGCCACCGCCTGAATGCGGCCTGAATGAGAATTGTCTCGCTGCTGCCCAGCGCCACGGAGATCATCTGTGCCCTGGGCCTGCGCGAGCAACTGGTGGGAGTCACCCACGAATGTGACTACCCCGCCTCGGTGGCGGACCTGCCGGTAGTGACCCGCTCGCGTATAGCGGCAGGTCTCAGCAGCGGCGAGATCGACGGCCTGGTGCGTGAACAACTCGCTGGCAACGACGCCCTCTACACCCTCGACATGCCGGTGCTGGAAGCCCTGCGCCCGGACCTGATCGTTACCCAGGCGCTCTGCGATGTGTGCGCCGTGGCGGCGGACGAGGTGAATGCCGCCGCCTGCTCGCTGCCGGGACAGCCCGAAGTGATCAACCTGGAGCCCATGCGCCTCTCGGAGGTGCTGGAGACCCTGGAGCGCGTCGCGGATGCCGCCGGCTGCGCCGCCCGCGGGCGCAGGGTCCGGGCGGAGCTGCAGGCGCGCATCGACCGACTGGCAGCGCGCAGCGAGGCCATTGCCGAGCCACCCCGGGTCGCCATGCTCGAATGGATAGACCCCCTGTTCAACGCCGGCCACTGGACCCCTGAACTGGTCGCAATCGCCGGTGGGCGGGAATGCCTCGGCAACCCCTTTGCAGCGTCTGAAACCGTGAGTTTCGAACGCTTGCAAGCCGCAGCGCCCGAGGTGATCGCCATCGCGCTGTGTGGTTTCGACCTGGCGCGCAGCCTGCAGGACATTCCGCTGCTGGCCGCGCACCCCGGCTGGGAGGCACTACCGGCAGTGCAGGCAGACAGGGTCTACCTGTTGGACGGCAACGCCTACTTCAGCCGGCCGGGCCCGCGCCTGGTCGACAGCGCGGAAATCCTCGCCCACGCTTTACACCCAGACCTGCACCCGCCGCACGCGGAGCGCGCCAGACATCTGACCCAGGCACAGTAATGGCCTAGCGCCGCGGCGCCGATAGGCTACACTTTCGTTTCGCATTGATGACGAGGCTGTGACAGAACAATGGGGCAAGCACCGCGCTTTCGGGAACATCACCTGGTGCTATGCCTGCTGATCGCCTCGGGCTTGCTGCGTTTGTCACCTCAGCTGGCTGCCATCGCCCCCATCGGGGCCATAGCGCTGTTCGCCGGCGCCTACCTGCAGCGACCCTGGCTGTGGCTGGTGCCGCTGGCGGCCCTGCTGGCCATCGATTGGCTGGAGGGGCGCGGCGTGGGTCCGGCCACGCTGGTCAGCTACCTGGGTTTTGGCGGCGCGGCGCTACTGGGCCGCTGGCTGCTGGAGGGCAATGACAGCAATCGCCGCATAGTCGCCGCGCTGCCGGTGGCAGCGCTGCTGTGCTGGCTAACGGCTACCCTGGCGACGCTTCCCGCCGACCCGGCGCTGTCCCTCGCCGCCCTCGACCGGGCTTTGCTCGAGGCTCTGCCGATCCTGGCCTGGCTGCTGCTGGCTGAAGGCCTGTATGCCCTGCTGCTGTTTGGCGCCTACAAGCTGCTGCGGGAAGCGCCCTTCGTCTACTACACGCCCCAGTCTTGACGCCCGCCCTGCTCGCCATTGCCACGGTTGCCGTGGCCGCCACCCTGGCCTGTGAACGCCGCTTGCCGGCACTGGAATGGGTGTCCAAACCGCTGGCATCGGCCTGTTTCATTGCCCTGGCGCTGCACTGCGGCGCCCTGGACAGCGCTTTCGGGCGCTGGCTGCTGGCTGGGCTGGTGCTGTGCACAGCCGGCGATGTGTTCCTGATTGCCCATCACGACAAGGCGTTCCTGGCTGGCCTCTCGAGCTTCCTGCTCGGCCACCTGCTGTACGTGGTGGCCTTCCTGCAACTGCCCCTGAACCTGACCGCCATGCTGGTCAGCCTGGCACCCGCCATCGCCCTGGCGGTATTCAGCCTGCGCTGGCTGTGGCCACACCTGCCCGAAAACATGCAGCTAGCGGTGCTGGCCTACATTGGTGTCATCTGCAGCATGCTGCTGATGGCAGGCAGCACCTGGGGCTCAGGGCCCGGATTGCTGGTGCTGATGGGGGCCTGGGGATTTGCCATCTCCGACCTGGCGGTGGCCCGCAACCAGTTCGTGCAGCCCGGTTTCAGCAATCGACTGTGGGGCTTGCCGCTGTATTTCGGCAGCCAGTTGCTGCTCGCCTACAGCGTGTCGCTGAGCGCTTGAGACAGCTGCGCCAGTCCCTGGCGCAGGCGCCGCTGCCAGGCCAGCTCGGACTCTCCCACCAGCATGGCGCGGGAATCAGCAGCTTCGGCGGCGCCCGCCCGGCCCACCAGTTGGCTGTTGCACACTTCCGACGCGCAGTTGACGTGTAGCGACAGTTCGATGGCGCCCTTCTCGCTTACCAGGCGCAGTTCACTGCGTGCAGCCACCGCCTGCGCCAGCAGTGCTTCCAGCCTGTCCACACCCAGGCCGGGGCTGCCATTGAGGTAGACCGCTTCAATCTGTACCGATCGGGTCGGGGTGTTTATCAAGCCGGAGAAAAACAGGCCAGCCAGCACTAGGGTAGCCGCCGCCAGCGAGAGCGTGACTCGACGCGCCGGGGACGGTAATTCCCCGCCCGCGTCTGCTGCCGGCCCGTAGCCCGACAATTGCCGGGCTCGCTGTTGCTGCTCTACCCGGCTGGTGAGGCGCGCCAGGGCCGCGGCATCCCCCGCCGGCAGCTCTCGGGATAGCCCCAGCAGGCGCTGCCGCACCACCAGGGCAGAGGGCGGACGGTCAGCGGGCTGCTTGGCCAGTAGCGCCATGACCAGTGCCGACAGCTCGGCTGGCCAGTCGGCGTGCTCACCCCCCGGCAAGGGCGGCTCCTGCCGCAGTCGTTGCGCCTGCCAGTCGCCACCGCCGAGCGCGAACGGGTAGGCGCCATGCAGCAGGCGGTAAAGCAGACATCCCAGCGCAAACAGGTCGGCGCGCGGGTCCAGTGGCTCACCGCGCAACTGTTCCGGCGAGACGCTCAAGGGGCTGCCCGCCGACTGCCGGCGGTGGGCGAGGCCAAAATCCAGAAGTTTCAGATGGCCGTCACGGGTCACGAGGATATTGCCGGCCTTGAGGTCGCCATGCACAACATCCGACGCGTGGGCGGCAGCCAGCGCGCTGCACAGGTCCAGACCCATGTGCACCGCCATGCCTGGACTGACTTCGGTGGCTTCCAGCAGGGAGTCAAGGCTGCGCCCGTGTACGAACTCCAGCACCAGGGCCAGGGCATCGGGCAGTTCCAGAACGTCGTAAACCTGCGGAATCAACGGGTGCGACAGCCGGGCCAGCGCTTTTGCCTCGGCCAACTGCTCGGCGCGCTCAGTGTCGTCCGCGGGCAGCGGTCGCAGCTTGAGCGCCACCCGGCGGTTAAGGCGGGTATCCTGGGCCTCGTAGACACTGGCCTCGGCGCCGGCACTGACCAGGCGCAGCAGGCGGTAGGCGCCGATTTCGGAACGCGGTCTACCAGCCACCCGGCAGCAGGTCCATGGCGCGCCAGCGGCGCATCAGCGCGGCGCGAGACACCTCCAGCCGCAAGGCAGCCTGGTCCAGGTCGCCGTCACATTCCCGATAGATCGAGGTAATCTCCGCGCCCGGTATCTCGGCCGCGGTACGCAGCCCGGGAATCGACTCCATACGGCGGTACAGGGCCTGACGGGAGATCTGCAACTCCCGGGCGGCACGGCTGACTTCCCAGCGCGCCGCCGACAGGGCGTCGCGCACCTGCTGGTCGCTGGGGGCCGGCAAACGCGCGCTGCCGGCGCTGGCAAAGCTGCGATCAGACAGCTCGGGCAGTGACGCCGGGGCCACCAGATCGCCCGGCTGGCTGGCAATATCGATCTGCTGAGCGCAATTGGCGAGTTCGCGGATATTGCCGGGCCAGCCATGCAGCGCCAGCCGGGTCATCAGCTCGACCCAGCGCGACACCTGCGCCGGGTTTTCCCGGGCAGACTCAAGCAGTTCCCGGGGCAGGAAATGGCGCAGCAGGCGGCCAATGTCCTGGCGACGCTCCCGCAGTGGCGGTAGCTGCAGTTCAACTCCACCAAGGCGGTAGCGCAGTGCCTTGCTGAACTGGCTGTCGACATCGGCATCGGTGGCCGCCAACACCCGGATATCCACGCGTTCGGTCGCACCGCCAGGCGCCTGCACCTCGCCCTGCTGCAAGGCCCGCAGTAGCTGGGACTGTATAGCCTGGGAACAGGCGCCGATCTCATCGAGGAACAGGGTGCCGCCATCGGCCTTGCCAAAGTAGCCCTGGCGGTCCCGCTCAGCCCCGGTGAAGGCGCCGCGCTTGACACCGAACAACTCCGCTGCCGCCAGTTCCTCGGGGATCGCCGCAACGTTGACCGCCACCAGAGGCCGCTGACGCCTCTCGCTGCGCTCATGCAGGGCCCTCGCCACCAGTTCCTTGCCAGTACCCGATTCCCCCAACAGCAACACCGGGGTATCGCGGGCGGCTACCGCACACAGCTGTCGCCGCAGCAGTTGCAGGCTTGGGTGTTCACCGACCAGCCCGCAGTCATCGGGCCAGGGCGGCTCCGGGGACGCGGTGTGCAGCAACATGACAATGCGACTGGCAAGACTGAGAACGACCCCGGATGCCAGGCGCTCTGCGTCCAGCCACTGCTCAGCATTGCAAGGCACGCCGTCAATCTTGAGGGAACTGCCACTCACAGGCGGCGAGATTTCCAGGCCACCGCGCAGTAGCTTGAAGCGCACCGGAGAGCGACTCAGGTAGCGATCCTCCAGCGGACGACGCGTCGCAGGACCGCGCGGCGCCGCAAAGCCAGGTTCCCTGCGACTGAGCGACAGTCCTCCGGCGCTGGCAGAGGGCTCGAGGGTAGCGGCATCGCCGACACGCGACGGGTCAGGATGGTAAAGAATAGTCAGTGCAAGCAACCGTGCCGGAGCCCGCGCAGTGCCGCGCGTGGTCTCAGGCAGGGTCAGATCTGAAAAATCCCAGGCAGGCACGTTCGCTCCGTCAATGCAAGCTGGCTGCGCAAATAAGTGTAGCAGTTCGCAGGACCGCCAAATCCACTTGCACCCGGAGCGCCAATCGAGTGAGATACGCGCATGGGAAATCGACTATCCAAGATCTATACGAGAACCGGCGATGACGGCACCACGGGGCTTGGCGACGGCTCGCGTATAGCCAAGAATCACCCCCGCGCCGAGGCCATGGGCACGGTGGACGAACTCAACTGCCAGATCGGTATGCTGATCGCCCAACTGGCGGAGCACGATGAACTGCAGCCGATCCTCGAGCGGGTCCAGCACGACCTGTTCGACCTCGGTGGCGAGCTGGCAGTGCCGGGCTACGAGTTGGTCAAGCCAGAGCGAGTCACCGCCCTGGAGGAGTGCCTGGACAAGTACAACGACGACCTGCCGGCGCTGAAGAACTTCATCCTGCCGGGCGGCTCACCCAGCGCCGCCCAGGCCCACCTGGCGCGGGCTATCTGCCGGCGGGCAGAGCGCAATCTGGTGGAACTGCACCAGCAGGAGCCGATCACCGATACCGCCAGACTGTATATCAACCGTCTCAGTGACCTTATGTTCGTGTTTGCCCGGGTGCTGTCACGGCGCGACGGCGGCAGCGAGGTGCTGTGGCAGCAGCAACAGGATTAGCTGCTACGACTGCTAAGCTCTGCGATTCCCCTAGTAAGGAAGGGTGGCACCGCCATCCATTAACACGTGCTCACCAGTAACGTTGGGCGCGCTGTGGGCGAAGTACCAGATATTCTCTGCCACTGAGGCCGGCGTCATCACCTCGCCGGTGGCCGCCCGCTCCCGATAGTAGTTGCGAACGTTGTCGTACATCTCCGAGCCCAGGCCTTCCTGCAGCCAGTCGCCTTCCACAAAGCCGGGGCAAACCGCATTAACCCGTATCTCCGGCCCCAGGTTGCGGGCCATGGACTGGTTGATGGCGAGCATGGCGGCCTTGCTGCAGGCGTAGGCGAGGCTGGAACCGACGCCAATCAAGCCGGCCACCGAGGCGACGTTGACGATGGACCCACCGGTTTGCTTCATGGTGGGCACCACCGCCCGGATCATCTGGAAGGCGCCGATAGTGTTGACGTTGTACAGGTGCTGGAAGTCAGTGGCGTCCAGCCCTTCGAGGTCCGCATGGGCGCAGAACTTGGTGGTGCCGGCATTGTTGACCAACACGTCGATACGGCCCCAGGCGTCGATGGCGGCCTGAGCCATGCGCCGGCAATCGGCGTCATCGGCGACGTTGGCTTGCACGGTCACCGTGTCTACCCCCTGGGCATCACAGTAGTCGGTCACCGCCTCGGCGCCGGCGGCATTGCTGTTGTAGTTGACCACGACATTGTAGTGGTGACGGGCTGCCAGTTTGGCCACTTCCGCCCCGATACCGGAAGACGAACCGGTCACAATGATCACTTTACGATCCGTGTCGGACATAGGTGCTCCTCAGCGTGTGATTGGGATCAGACCAGCAATACCAGCAGGGCCAGCACGACGACCCAGGCCACGGCGCTGCGGCTCAACAGGCTCTGGATCTGGCCAACTTCCCAGTCACTGACCTCGGCGAAGGCGTCGGTGTCGCCGCTGTCGCCGGAAAACACCGTCGCCTTGAGGCCCAACGCGGCGTGGGCGGCGTCGCCCAGCAGTTCGCCGGTGGATGAGGTGGTATCACCGAGGCTGGTGGCGAGTTGCTCGCGGCTGCCCACCCAGTCACCGGTCAGCGCGAAGGTAAAGACCAGCAGGCGGGAGGGAAGCCAGTCCACCCAGTACTGGGTGTTGTCCAGCAGCCGGCGACGTTCCGGCTCCTCGAGGTCGCGCCGGTACAGGAGCAGCAGGCGATAGGCCAGCGCTCCGGCCGGTCCGAACACCAGGAAATAGAACATCACCCCGAACCAACGCTCGAATCCCAGGTAGCAAATACGCTCCTTGACGAAGCGGTGCAGCTTCTCGGGATTGGAGGGACAGTCCTCACTGCAGCCGGGCAATAGCTGCTGCTGGGCAAACAGAAAAGCTGCCTCGAAGTCGCCCTGTCGGCAGTGGCTGCGGTACTCATCCACCAGGGCTTCGAAATCGCCGCGCCCGAAGCTGTACAACAGCACCAGCACGGCTATAGCCAGCGGCACCAGCCCCAGTGCCCAGCCCTGTACCATGCTCATCAGCCACAGCACCAACAGCGCCGGCACCAACACCGACAGGCCCACCTGCAGTTCCGGCATCAGGCCGCTGCTGTTAAAGCGTGCCACCAGGTCCCTAAACCAGTCATCGCGGTGCACCGGCCCCGCCGAACCCCAGTATTGCAGCAGGCCGAGGGCGATAAGCAGGGCCAGGAATTTCATGCGGAGGACTCCCCGTCGAGCAGTGCCCGGTAGCGGGCCCAGTCGAATGCAGGGCCGGGATCGGTCTTGCGACCGGGGGCGATATCCGCATGGCCGGTAATGCGATCGCGTGTAATGCCGGGATAAACGCGCATGAGTTCTCTCGTCACTGCGGCCAGGGCCGCGTATTGCGCGTCAGTATAAGCCTCGGTGTCACATCCCTCCAGTTCGATGCCAATGCTGAAGTCATTGCAGTTCTCCCGGCCCTCGAAGCTCGACACGCCCGCGTGCCAGGCGCGATCCGCAAAGCCCACAAACTGGGTGAGCTCGCCATCGCGCTCTATCAACAGGTGGGAGGACACTTCCATACCGCGGATTTCCTCGAAGTACGGGTGGGCATCGCAATCCAGCGTGTTGCAGAAAAACGCCTGCACACAGCCAGTGCCGTACTCCCCCGGCGGCAGGCTGATATTGTGAATCACCAGCAGGTTTATCACCGCATCAGCCGGCCGCGCGTTGCAGTTGGGTGACGGGCAGTGCCGTGCATCCGCCAGCCAGCCCGCCGTGATGTTGTCGCTTACAGTCATGTTGGCCAGTCTACCCCAATGAACAACGCACTTTCGCTTTGGCTATACTCTCGAAAAAACTGCGTCGAGGAACGACCATGGCACGCCCGCTGATCATTACACTGCTGTTGTGCACCTGCCTGTCTGCCACGGCGGCTCCGCGACTGGTGCTGCAGATCACGGTAGACGGCTTCCGTGCCGACATGCTCACCCTCAATCGGCACAACTTCGGCAAGGGCGGTTTCCGCTACCTGCTCGACCGCGGCACGGTGTTCAACCAGGCGCTCTATCTGCACGCCAACACTGAGACCATTGTCGGCCACACCACCCTGGCCACCGGCGCCACACCGGCGGTGCATGGCATGGTGGGCAATGTCTGGTTCCACGGCGACGAGTTGGGCTACAACATCGAGGACCCGGAGGCACCACTGCTGGCTACCCGCGCCGAGCAGGCCGAGGGTGTCCAGGTGGACCCTACCCAGCGACGGGCCCGCACCGACGGCCGCTCACCTCGCGGCATTCTGGTACCCACTTTCGGTGACACACTCAGCCTGGCCAGCGGCGGCAAAGCCAAGGTGTTCGGCGTGTCGGGCAAAGACCGCAGCGCCGTTGCCATGGCGGGCCACAACGGCACCGCCTACTGGTATTCCACCGATACCGGCGACTACGTCACCAGCGCTTACTACATGGACAGCTATCCTGGCTGGGTGCAGGAGTGGAATGCCCAGCGCAAGGCGGAAGCCCTGGCCGGCACCGATTGGACGCTGTTGTTGGAGCCGTCAAAGTACCGGGCCGCGGAACGGGATGACCGCCCCTACGAAGTGGATCTCAAAGGCTATGGCCGCACCTTCCCCCACAGTTTTGGACCGGCCGAGCACCCGCTGTTTCTTACCCGCATACTGGTGAGCCCGATGGGCGATGCCCTGCTCGCCGACTTTGCCCGCGCCCTGGTCGATGCCGAGGGCATCGGCGATGATGAGATCACCGATTACCTGTCGGTGAGCTTCTCCGGCGTGGATGCCAGCAACCATTTCTTCGGGCCGTCCAGCCTGGAGAGCGAGGACACGGTGCTGCGACTGGATCGCACGCTGGCGGAGTTCCTGCAGTTCATTGATGACCGGGTGGGGCTCAAGAACACCCTGATAGTGCTGTCGGCAGACCACGGCATGGCAGAGATGCCGGAGTACGCCAGCGAACTAGGCCACGAGGTCGGCCGCCTGTACAGCGATGAGGTGGTGGCCCTGGCCCGGGCTGCGGCACAGGAACTGTTTGGTGAACCGGATTTGGTGAAGGAGTTCTTCCGCCCCTACCTGTACCTGGACGCGGATAAGCTCCGGCTGGCCGAGCTGGAACGCAACCTGGTGGCCGAGCGGATCGGTCGCGCCCTGGAAGCCCACCCGGGTATTGCCGGGGCCGTCAGCCGTGGCGAGATGAATACCGCCGCCGTCAGCAATCCGGAACGCGCCGCCGCCTACAATCACCACCCGGATCGCTCGGGAGATATCTACCTGTACCAGGCACCCTACTGGTTTATGTTCGACAGGGGCCCTATCGGCGTCATGCACGGCTCGCCCTGGCGCTACGACCAGCATGTGCCCCTGGTGTTTGCCGGCACCGGCATTCCTCGTGGTCATGTGGATCGCCTCGTACACCCGTCGGACGTAGCGCCCACCCTGTCGGCCCTGCTGGGCCTGCACAAGCCCGCCGGGGCGGAAGGCAGCGCGCTGGTGGAAGTGTTGAAGCCGCGCTAGGCGCCAATCCAGGATCACCGCACTGAGCGTTGCTGCCGCGATATGAAAAACAGTTCACTATTTGTGGTACATCTTGTGGTACATCATCTTTCTATCCACCCCAGGCCACTTAAAATACCCGGACTCAAAATCCGCCATATTGAGCATTCCGACTCGGGAGAAATCCATGCAACTGACAGGCTTTATTACCACCGCGGCCATCGCTATGGCACTTACCGCCACAGCGACAGCTAACGACCTGGTGCACGACGCCGAGTACTATGTACTCAAAAAACAAAATGGCGAGCGCTGGGCCCAGGAAGACCAGGTCCTCGACAAGACCCTGGCAGAGTTTCGTGAGAAAAATGGCGGCAAGCCACCGAATATCTTCTACATACTGATTGACGACATCGGCTTCGGAGATCTGGGCAGCAAGACCCTGAACATGATTCGCGGCTACGAGACGCCCAACATCAACAGTCTCGCAAAACAGGGCATGCGCATGGCCCGGATGTATACCGAGCCCTCCTGCACCCCGACCCGGGTGGCCTTCATGACCGGGCGCCAGCCACACCGCAACGGCATGGGCAATACGGCGGTGGACATCTCCGGCTTTGGCCTGGCGGCCAAGGAAGTCACGCTGGCAGAGGTGTTGTCAGAGGCGGGCTACAACACCTCCCATGTAGGCAAGTGGCATATGGGCGACATTCAGGAAGCCTGGCCTAACTTCCAGGGCTTTGACTACGCCGCTTTCCCAATACACCAACAGGGCCAGCTCACCATCTTTCACGATGACGCCGCCGACGAGGAAGTCGCCATCGGTATCGGCGACAACAACTATGACGATCGCTATACCATGGACCGCTGGCTGCGAACCGACGCTTCGGCGATGGTGATGGGAGTAGAAGGCACCCGCAACAGCCCGGTGCGCGAGGTCGGCATGAAAGCGGGCGAGCGTTGGAATGAGGCCAAGTACGCCGATCTCAACCAGCGCTACCAGAACCAGGCCATGGAGCAGTTGCGCAAGCTGGCCAAGCAGGATGAACCCTTCTTTCTTCAGTACTGGCCACTGTACCCGCTGACCGGTCCCCGCACCGCCTATGATGAGTACACCACACCCAACGGCGGCACCTACGTCGAGAAAATGAAGCTGGTAGACCAATGGGTTGGCGAGCTGATGGCGGAGATGGAAACGCTGGGCCTGGCCGACAATACGATTGTTGTATTGATGGGCGACAACGGCCACTTTACCAAGTACTCGCCGCAATCCGGCTACACGCCGATGATTTTCCGTGGCGGTAAGGGCTATACCACCGAGGGCGGCGTACGCGTGGACGCCTTCGTTCGCTGGCCCGGCATCGTCAAGGCAGACAGCGTGGCCGGTGACATTGTTCATGTGACCGATCTGTTCACCACGTTCGCTCGCCTCGCAGGCGCCACCGACGAAATCCCAACAGACCGCATCATCGACGGCATCGACCAGACCTCACTATTGCTGAATGGCGATACCTTCGGCCGCCGCGACTATGTCTTTCTCTACAATATCAATGCGCTGGAGGCAGTCATCAAGGAGCAGTACAAACTTGCCATACCGGGCGGCAAGATTGAAAACGCGATTCTCGCGGATTTCTACGATCTGTTCCGGGACACCCGGGAGGAGTACCCGGTATCCACCGAGATCGGCGCCTGGGGCGGGGCCAAGTTTGTGCGCATGATCATGCGCCACCAGATGCGCAAGCAGAAGTATCCCAGCGATGGCCCGGCTCGCGGTATGCCCTATGAGGGCATTAGCAACCTGCGACCGGAATCCAAGGCCGCCGTGCAGGAGTTCCTGTTCATGATGCAGACGCCCAAAATGTAGACGGCACGCGGCGCCCTGTAGGCGCCGATTCAGCCGGGCCGGCGCGCCAGGGTGGCGTTGGGCAACTCGCCAAACAGACGGCGGTAGTCGCTGCTGAACTGCCCCATGTGAATAAAGCCAAAGCGGGCTGCCACCTGGCTCACGTTGCCCTGCCCCACTGACAGCAGCGCCAGGTGACATCGCAGCAGGCGCTCGCGTTTGAGATAGCGCTTGGGAGAGACCCCCAGGCAGCGCTGGAAGGCCATTTCCAGGCTGCGCCTGCTGGTGCCGATAGCATCACAGATATCGCTGATTAGCAGCACATCGCTAACGTCCTGGCGGGTGAAGGCGATGGCCCGGCGCACCAGCCTGGCAGCGGCCGCTGCGGGCAGGCGGCGCTGGTCGTAGAGACTACGGCCCAGCCCTTCGACCAGGGCCTGCACCATATCTTCTTCCATCAGGCGCACGAGCGGATCCGTGGCCCTGGCCTGGGCATACTTGAGCTGGAACTCAGCGTAGATGCCGGCCTGGCGCACCAGCCGCTGCCGCGAGGGAGCGTCTACCGCCAGCGCAGCGCCATCCGCGAGCAAGGCCGCGCCATCGCGGCTGGCGTCATCGAGGCTGCTCTCGAGCAGGGCGCTGTCGATTGAGAGGGCCAGTACCGAAAAGCTCTGTTCCGTGAGTGCGAACAGGTCCCCTCCCTCGGGAAACACCAACAGGCTGTCCGTCTCCACCTGGTAGTCACGCCAGACCAGCCGCCGGGTCGGCGCCAGGGGCAAGGCAAAAGTGCGCATGCCGGAGGGCGCGGCGCCCTGTTGCAGCGATGCCGTATTGAGATCGACAGCGGTATAAAGGAAGCCCGGGGCAGACACCTGGCGCAGCGAGGTGCGGCAATCGCCGCCATGGAGCCTGTCGAAGCGCGTGTCCCAGCCACTTATGTAGGCGTCAAAGGCCTCAAAACTGTCGAACTCCTGTGTCAGTTCATGGGCCATAGATGTCACACGATCCTGCGCAATTTTGATATTTGTAGCGTCAGCGCCTTTCTAAAATGATTTTCCTTTTTCCGCAACCCCACCACCAAGGAAGTACCGCATGAACAAGCAACTGTTAACGACCGCCATGGCCGCGGCCAGCCTGCTGTTGAGCAGTCTGGCATCGGCGCGGGACGTTGTGCACGACGCCGAGTTCTACGTCCTCAAAGCCCAGCACGGCGAGCGCTGGGCACAGGAAGACAAGGAGCTCAGCGACCAGCTGGCAGCGATGGAAAAGAAACACGGCCAGCCGCCCAATATCGTTTACCTGTTGTGGGACGACACCGCCTTTGGCGCGGTGGGCTTCCCGGACCTGCAAAAGAACTTCGGTTACTCCACCCCCAACATCAACCGAATGGCTGCCGAGGGCATCAACTTCACCCGCATGTACACCGAGCCGTCCTGCACTCCTACCCGGGCGGCCATGTTGACCGGCCGTACTCCGGTGCGTCACGGCATGGGCGTGGTGGGCATGCCCCATGAGTTTGGCGGCCTGCGCGCCGAGGAAGTCACCATTGCCGAAGTGCTCTCGAAAGCCGGCTACGCCACCGCCTTCTACGGCAAGGGCCACCTCGGGGACATCGAGGAGAGCTACCTGCACAATCAGGGCTTTGACGACGCCCTGTTTACGCCCATGAACCAGCTCACCTCCCTGTACAACCCCCAGGGCAATGCGGTGAACGCGGTACTGGGATTGCATCCTGAAATCTATCCGCCGGATCCCTACGCCCTGGACAAGCCCGGCCTGGTACCCGAGGGCTGGGTGCAGATTATCGAGGGCAAGAAGGGCGAACTCGGCAAGGAATGGTGCGGCACCTCCAACGAGTGCTTCGACAAGCTGGATGCAGAGGCGATCAAGCGCACCCTGGCCTTCATGCGCAAGAACGCCGAGGCGGGCAAGCCCTTCTTCGTCAGCTACTGGCCCAACTTCCTCAACTTCCTGAAACCGGAAATTCCCAAGAACTCTGTGGCGGGCCTGAAAGTCCCGGGCTCAATGAAATTCCTCGATGAAACCATTGGCATGTTCATGGAAGAACTGAACAAGATGGGCATCGCGGAAAACACCCTGTTTATCGCGATGGCCGACAATGGCCCCATGGTGCACAGCCCGCCCCCGGGCTGGGGCATGCTGCCGATGCTGTATCGCGGCGGCAAGGGTGACTTCACCGAGGGGGGTGTGCGGGTGCCAGCCTTCGCCTGGTGGCCTGGCACCATCGAACCCCAGACAGTGGGCGACATCATCCACGTCACCGACCTGTACACCACTTTCGCGCGTCTTGGTAAGGCGACCAGGTACATCCCCACAGACCGCGTGGTGGACGGCATCGACCAGACCGCTTTGCTGATGAAGGGCGACACCTTCAGCCGCCGCGACTACGTGCACATCTACGCCGGCCATACCATTGGCGCCACCGTAAAGGGCCGCTACAAGCGTCACTGGATCGGTGCCGGTGAGGTAGCGGCCTCTGGCATGCCAGAAGCCTACTTCGACCTGTACATGGACCCTCGCGAGGAGAATCCGCAGCTGGTCCCGCTGATTCACACCCAGGGCCAGTTCAACCAGATCCTGGCGCGGCATATGCTGTTCAAGAAAAAGTACCCGGACATGCAGAACGGCCGTGGCATCCCCCTCACCGGCCTCAGCAATGCGCGACCGGAGACCAAAGCCATCGGCGAGCGCGTCCGCAAGATGATCAAGGCCATGCCCTTCGATGTAGAAGAGTATCTGGAGATCGACCTGCCCGGCAGTGACGCCGTCTCTGACTGGGGACAATAGCGACACTGGTGCCGGCGGCCTGGCGGCAGGCGGCTGGCACCCTCTCTACGGGCGCGCCGCCAGATGTTATACCCGTGACAGCGCGCTGGCGGCTATCGAATATCCGCCACACATGCAGCCCGGGGGCACTCGCTTGATCCAGAGCATTCGAACCCGCGATGGCAGGGCTCGCGGCTTGCCGCGGCCCACTCTGAAGCCCTAGGATTGCCCGCATAACCTCATCTAACAGGAAACAAACCGGAGTCCTTCCCATGACCAGGGGCATTTCGACAGGCGCCGCTATGCTGGCGCTGCTGATAGCTGTGAGTGGTGCGGTGCTGCTGACCGAGCTGGGGCAGTTGCTCAACTTGCCTCGCGACTGGGTGTTCGGCTTTTTCCGCTGGCGCGGCGCGCTGAGCCTGACTGTGCTGGCGCTGGGCGCCCTGGTGGTGGTTCTGCAGCTACGAGACCGCGCGCTATCCAGCTGGCTGTACCGGGTTTTTATTGCCGTACTGCTGGTCTCCCTGTTTGTTATCAACTGGTTTGTACCCTACTTCTGGCTGCGCGCCGAGCAGCACAACGCCACTTTCATCGCCATCGCCGAAGCCGACGCGCTGCTCAACGATGAAGAGGATGTGCTGGTGCTGGAGATCAACGGCGATGCTCGCGCCTATCCAAGGGAGTGGATGCAGCTCCCCCACTTCGCCGGCCACGAAGTCGGTGGAGAGGAAGTGGTGATGAGCTACTGCGCACTGAGTGATCTGCCGCAGGCCTTCAGCACCGAATTCAACGGCAAGCCGGCGGATTACCGCGTTATCGCCCAGGTCAACAACAACCTGATATTCACGGATACCGAAAGCGGGGAACTGTTTCAGCAAATGACCGGCCGCGGCGAGTTCAGCGGAATGAGTCCCCAGGGCTACCCGGTGCAGCGTATGTCCTGGGGCAGCTTCAAGGCTCTCTACCCGGAGGGGCTGGTATTTTTTACCAGGCCCAGCTGGTTTGACGGCATTACCCTGGCGATCTTCGACGCCGGGCTGGGCGCCCACTATGAAGGCACGCCGCTGTTTCCTACCCTGGACATGGACGACGACCGGCTACCCGCCGGCGAGCAGGTTTGGGGCATGGAGGTGAATGGCGAGGCGATGGCGGTCGCGCGCAGCGCTTTCGACGCGGCCAGCTTTTACGAGCTTGAGCTCGGCGGTGAAAGCATTGTTGCCATCTGGTACCCGGAGTACGAGTTCATGGGCGCCTTCTACCTACCGCAGGACAGGGCACTGGATCCCGCCAGCGTGGATCCCTACGGCAACACGGCTGACGGCCAGCTTGAGCGCGTGCACCTCTATCCCGGCATCCGCTGGATGGTATGGAGCCACTGGTTCCCGGGGGCCGAGCTGCTCAGGTAGCGCCGCGCGTCAGAGCCGTTCGGCGACGGCCAGCCCTTCCAGCTCACGCCGCGCGCTGTCCGGGCAGCGTTCGACGATGCTCCATCCTGCCCCGATGTAGGCCTCCAGATCGCTGGGCTCGGAAGCCGACAGCCAGGGCTCGCCCTCGGCGTTGACGGCGGCCCGGGCCAGGCGATAACGGCGCAGATCGTACAGATGCGAAAACGCTACCCGGCTAGCGGGCGCCATGCTGGCGCGGAGTTCCCGGAACAGCTGCTGCACCGAGTCTGCCGGCAGGTAGTACAGCAGGCCTTCCGCCACCGCCGCGCTGAGCCTGCGGGTATCCCATGCCGGAGAGTCCGCCAACACCCGCGACAGGCTTACGGCCGCCAGGTCTGACGCCAGCAAGGTCATATTGGACGGTTGCCCCAGTTGCGCCACGGCGCGCTGCTTGGCAGCGCCGGTATCGGGATGATCAATCTCGACAAAGCGAATGCGCGGATATTCCCGCGCCAGCCCCAGGCACAGGGTATCGAAGCCCGCTCCCAGCACCAGCACCTGGCTGGCGCCGGCCGCGATCGCCGCCTGTACCTGTCGGTCCATGAAGATCTTGCGCTTGCCCAGGCCCTCGAAGGCACCGGGCTGCAGGCGCTCCCCCAGGGTCGCCAGGCGCACCGCCCAGGGCTTTCTCGCCAGCTCAAGCACGGTTGGTGTAAAAGGGTAGGCGCCGTAAACCAGCAGCAGCGCCTCGCTCAGCTCCGGCAAACCCGCCGGCAGCCGATCACGCCAGCCGGGCTTGGCGCCCAGGGTGACCATACTGGCGGCGACGTTCAGCGCGGTGCGACTGACTCTTCCAGCTCTCATGCCGGCAGCATAGCAGTCTTCGCGTCGCCGGGGCCTTTGCTACAATCCCCGCCTCAATCCGAGGACTACCCCGATGCATACACCGGACTCAGCGGCCATGCGCGCCGCAATTGAGCACAGCGTCCGCGCCGCCCTGGCCGAGGATGTCGGCGATGGCGACCTCACCGCGGCGCTGATTCCCGCGGACCGTACTGCACACGCGCGTATCATCTGCCGGCAGGCCGGCACCGTCTGCGGGCGTGACTGGGTAGACGAGGTATTCCGCCAGCTCGACCCCGAGGTGAAGGTAAGCTGGCACGTCGCGGACGCCGAGACCGTGAGCCCCGAGCGCCTGCTCTACGAACTGGAAGGCCCTGCGCGCAGCCTGCTGACCGGCGAGCGCACCGCCCTCAACTTCCTGCAACTGCTGTCCGGCACGGCCACGCGCTGTGCTCACTACGCCCGCCTGGTAGCAGGCACTGGCGTCAGATTACTGGACACACGCAAGACGGTGCCCGGGCTGCGCCTGGCCCAGAAATACGCTGTGCAGTGTGGCGGCTGCTACAACCATCGTATCGGCCTGTTCGATGCCTTCCTGGTCAAGGAAAACCATATCAAGGCCTGTGGCGGCATCGCTGCAGCCGTGAGGGCGGCCCGGGACTACGCCCCCGACAAACCCGTAGAGGTGGAAGTGGAGAGCCTGGATGAATTCGAGCAGGCGCTGGCGGCGGGCGCCGATCGCATCATGCTCGACAATTTCGAGCTCGCGGCCCTGCGCGAAGCCGTGCAGCGCAATCGCGGTCAAGCGGACCTGGAGGCCTCAGGCGGTATCACCGAGGAGACCCTGCGGCAGGTGGCGGAAACCGGCGTGGATTACATTTCCATCGGCACCCTGACCAAGGACGTAGAGGCCCTGGACCTGTCCATGCGCCTCGACCAATAAGCGCCAGTAAAAAGGGGTCAGAGCCCTTTTCTCCGAAAGAAAAAGGGCTCTGACCCCTTTTTTCTGGCCGCGTACTTGCCTTACTGGTAGAGCTTGCGGCGGGAGATCAGCACGCCGTTGTTGTCGGCGTACACCCAGTCGCCCGGGTGGATGTTCACGCCTCCCAGGTGCAGGGGTATGTCCTGCTGGCCGTGGCCAAGTTTCTCGGTCTTCAGGGGAATGGTACCCAGCGCCTTGACGCCCAGCGCCATGCCGCGGATTTCATCGACGTCACGAATCACTCCGTTGATGATCAGACCGGACCAGCCGTTCTCAAGCGCCTTGGCTGCCAGCATGTCGCCCAGCAATGCACGCCGCCTGGAGCCACCGCCGTCGACAATGATCACCCGACCCTCCCCGGGCGTGCCCACCAGTTGCTTCACCAGTGAGTTGTCCTCGTGGCACTTGACCGTGACGACCTCGCCGCAAAAAGCATGACTCGCGCCGTAGCTGCGAAAATCCAGCTCAATGGCGTCAATGTCCTCCGGGAACTCGTCGGCGATATCCGGCGTGGGCTTCACAGCCAGTTCTCCGCGTAGTCCAACAGGGCATCGCCACCGGCGATAGCACCGGCGAAACCAGCTGCTCGCGGCAGCACCGACTCACAGTAGAAACGGGCGGTCACCAGCTTGCGCTCATAGAAGGGGTTGTCGCTGCCGGCGGCCAGCCGCTGTTTCGCCACCAGCGCCGACCGCAGCAGGTGCCAGGCACCCATCACGTAGCCGGTCTGCATCATGTAATCGTAGGCCCGTGCCAGGGCCGCCGGTCGGTTGTCCTGCCAGTTGGCCAGGACGGCAGCCGTAGACTGCCGCAGATCAGCCAGCGCGGTGGCCAGCGGTGCTGCCAGTTCCGGGAGGCTCTCGGCGGCCGCCAGCGTAGCGTCGACTTCGGCGAGCAGGGCCTCCATCGCCGCACCGCCGTCGCGGCCCAACTTGCGAGCTACCAGGTCCTGGGCCTGGATTCCGTTGGTGCCTTCGTAGATGGGCGCGATGCGAGCATCGCGCAGGTATTGCGCGGCACCGGTCTCCTCGACGAACCCCATGCCGCCGTGCACCTGCACACCCAGCGACGCCAGTTCCATGCCGACCTCCGTCAGCCAGCCCTTCACCACCGGGATCATCAGGTCCAGTCGCGCCTGGGCCGCCGCATCCTTGCCGTGGTGCGCCTTGTCCATCGTCACCGCCTCAGTGTAGGCAAAAGCGCGCATGGCCTCGTTGAGGGAGCGCATTACCAACAGCATGCGCTTCACATCCGGGTGCTGGATGATGGGCGCACCGCCCTGAACCCGGTCACGCGCGTAAGCCACCGCCTGTTGGTAGGCGCCCTCACCGATGCTCAATCCTTCGAGGCCAATCTTGAGGCGGGCTTCATTCATCATGGTGAACATGGCACGCAGGCCGCCGTTGACCTCACCCACCAGGTAACCGATGGCGCCTTCGTTGTCGCCAAAGGCCATCACGCAGGTGGGGCTGCCGTGAATACCCAGTTTGTGCTCCACCGATACCGGGAATACGTCGTTGCGTTCACCGAGGCTGCCGTCCTCATTCACCAGATACTTGGGAACGATAAACAGCGAGATACCGCGGCTTCCCTCGGGCGCGTCTGGCAGCTTGGCCAGCACCAGGTGCACGATGTTGTCCGTGGCGTCGTGGTCACCCCAGGTGATGAAAATCTTCTGGCCGTGAATGCGGTAGTGGTCGCCATCGGGCACGGCGCGGGTCTTCATCACACCGAGGTCGGAACCGGCGCCGGATTCCGTGAGGTTCATGGTGCCCGTCCACTCACCGCTGTAGATCTTCGTAAGGTAAGTCGCCTTCTGTTCATCGCTGGCATGGGAGCTCAAGGCCAGGGCGGCGCCCATCGACAGCACCGGGCACAGGGACAGGGACATATCGGCACTGGCCCACATTTCGCAGGCCGCCGTGGTATAGATTTCCGGCAGGCCCTGACCGCCGTAGGCCTCGGGCGCCGACATACCAAGCCAACCGCCCTCGCCCAGTTGCTTGAGGGCCTCGGCGTAGCCGGGTGTGATGGAGACCTTGCCGTCGGAACAGGTCGCGCCCTGGGTGTCGCCAACGCGCCTCAGCGGACCCCAGACTTCGCCGGTGAGTCGCGCCGACTCGTCCAACAGCGCTGTGGTCAGGTCGGCACCCACGCCTTTTTCCGCGAAGTTGTTGACAGGTCCCAGCTGGGTTTCGATGTCACAGAGTTCGTCGATGACAAACTGCATGTCTTCGACGGGCGCGCGGTAGTGGCTCATCACATTGTCCTATTGCATTGATTGTTTGGCTCTGTGCCCGTGGAGTGGCGGGCGGGGCCATACGAATGATTGTACTGGGGCTTCATAAAAAATGCCGTGCAGCGAGCTGCGCTGGTGATTATCGACGCCGCGTGATAATTTTCCAAATCAATCATCTTCATTGTAAGCATTCAGTCAGTGAATATTCAGCGCGTCGATCTCAACCTGCT
>JANQIO010000182.1 GCA_028282105.1 Halieaceae bacterium
AGCCGCCGTCGACCACCAGGTTCACACCGGTGACCCAACTGGCTGCGGGGCTGGCCAGGAAGGCCACCGCGTTGGCCACTTCCTCGGCGGAACCCATGCCGCCCATAGGCTGGCCGGCCAGGGTGCTGTTGTAGATGTCGGCCATATTGTTCTTGATGAAGTCCCAGGCGCCGCCCTCGATGAAGATCGGGCCGGGGGAGACCGCGTTCACACGGATGCCGGAGCCGGCCAGCGCCTGGGCCAGGCCCTGGGAGTGGACGATCAGCGCGGCCTTCATGGCGTTGTAGGTTTGCGGGCCTAGAAAGTCTTCCACCGCTGCGGTGGTGGCAATCACCACGATGCTGCCGGCGTCGGAGGCCTGCAGAGAGGGCATCGCTGCCTCGATGGCATTGGTGGTACCGAGTACGTCGACTTCGAGATTGGCGCGCCAGCCGTTCTCATCCATCTGGCCGCCGCCAGCGCTGACGTTCGGCACCAGGATGTCGATACCGCCCAGTTCTTCGGCGGCGCTGGCGATCCAGCCCTGCAGCGCGGCCTTGTCGGCCACGTCCACGGCGCTGCCGATGGCCTTGCCGGAGGCCGACAGTTCGGCCACCGCGGCGTCGACTTCGTCGCCGTTGCGGGCGCAGATGGCGACGTCGGCGCCCTCTGAAATCATGAGGTTGGCGATGGCGCGGCCAATGCCCTTGGAGCCGCCGGTGATGACGACTTTCTTGCCCTTGAGTCCAAGATCCATGATGCCTTCCTTATTTAGTTTTATGTGGAATTTGAGCAGGTTAGAAAAGGTAGCAGAGCACCCTGTAAAAAACAAACAGAATTGACTGTATTTTTTTTCTGAGCTAGCTTGGCCCCCTAAAAAAGGGGTCAGAGCCCTTTTTCCCAGGCGCCTCCGGGCAGGCAGTCCCGCCGCTGAAAAAGGGCTCTGACCCCTTTTTTGGGAGCCGCAATGAGCATCATCAACTACAGCGCTACCCGCCGGCTGCTGGTCGCCACCCGCGGCCACCCCTACGAGCGGGATGCCTTCGCGAGCCTGTTTGAGAGCCTCGAGGATTTCGCCTGGTCGTTGGTGGAGCAGCCGCTGGCGGCGGACCTGTTTGCCCCCGGTCTGTGTGATCGGGTGGATGCCTGTGTCTTCTACGATATGCCCGGCGTCGACTTCACCCGGGGGGCGGCGCCGGTCGCGCCGGAACCCGAGTTTCAGGAGGCGTTTCTGGCGATGCTGGAGGCGGGTATGGGCTGCGTGTTCATGCACCACAGTATTGCCGCCTGGCCGGCCTGGCCCGAGTACGCCGAGATCGTCGGTGGCCGTTTTCACTACCGCCCCGCCACCCTGCGAGGTCAGGACTGGCCTGACTCCGGCTACCGGCACAAGGTGGACCACGAGATCAGCGTTCTGGCCGAGCATCCGGTCACCGAGGGCCTGCCGGAGCGTTTCCGGATGACCGATGAGCTCTACCTGTGCCCGATCTTCGAGGGGGACGTTACGCCCCTGCTGGGCAGTAACTATGCGTTCAGCGACGAGAATTTCTACTCCGCCAGCCAGGCGGTGGCGGGCAAAATGTACAGCCAGGAGGGCTGGCAGCATCCCGCCGGTTCCCACCTGGTGGGCTGGGTGAAGCGTTTCGGCAACAGCCCGATTGTCTATATCCAGGGTGGTGATGACCCGGAGGCCTACGCCAACCCCCACTTCCAGCGCCTGGTGCACAACGCCGTGCGCTGGGTGGCCTCTCCCGAGGCACAAGCCTGGGCCCGTGAGGCCATCTGACGGGCAAGCCCGGCGGCGAGCGCAGCACGGTTCCCTCAATCAGCTCGCCAATAGCTGTATCCTCGGTAACATTGACGCCTTAGTCTCAACAGCGGCGTTGCCGCGAGGGAAGGTCTCGGCAGGCCGCGGGATACCTGCGTAATCTCCGCCGACCCCCCAGATTCAGCGCAGCCCTTTCACCAGGTGTTGAACAATGGACCACAACGAGCGCGAGCACTACAACGTTCAAGAATCCCTGCGCGATGGGCGGACGCTACACCTGCGCGCCATCCGCCCATCGGACAAGACGAGTCTGCAGGAAGGGATGCGGCGGCTCACGCGAGACGATATCTACAAACGCTTTCACGGCGCCAAGGACCACCTGACGGAGCGTGAACTGCGATACTTCACCGAGGTCGACTTTGACAGCCATGTGGCGCTGATAGGAGAAGTGTTGGAGGCAGGCCAGCCACTGCCGGTTGCGGTGGCCCGCTACGTTGTTGTCGAACGCAGCCCGCGGCTGGTCGCCGAAGTGGCGTTTACCGTGGCGAATGACTTTCAGCGGTTGGGCATTGCCACACTGATGCTCAAGCATCTGATTATCATCGCCCGGGACGAGGGCATACAGGAATTCCAGGCCCTGGTCCTGAAGTTCAACAAGTCAATGCTCGACGTTTTTGACCGCTGTGGCCTGCCCCGCAAGACCGGCCGAAGCGGCGAAGTGCTGGACATCCACTTCATGCTGGACGCCCAGCCTGAGAGCGACTAGCCAGGGTTTAGCGGACCGCCTCATGCAACGCGGGGCGTTTGCCCCGCCAGCACCTGGCGAAACATGTCGGTATCCATATTGCCACCGCAGAGAATGACGGCGGCGCGCTTGCCCTGCATGCTCTCGCGTTCCTGCATCAGCGCTGCCAGCGGTGCCGCGCCGGCGCCCTCGGCGGCGTTGTGGGTGTCGCTGAAGTAGACCCGGATGGCCTCGGCGATCTCGTCATCGCTGACTGCCACGATGCGTGATGCGCCCGCTGCGTAAATCTCCAGGGCCTCCGGCACCGGCACCCGCACCGCAATACCGTCCGCGAAGGTGTTGGCGCTCTCGGTTTCTACCGGTCGGCCCGCCGCTACCGACAGCCTGGCGGCCATGGCCTCGGTGGAGACCACACCGATCACCTCGGTGTCCAGACCCAGGGCATCGCGGGCCGTAATCACGCTGCAGATGCCCGAGCCACAGCCGATCGGCACGTAGACCGCGTCCAGCGGCGGTGCCGCACGGAACAGCTCCAGCGCGTAGCTCGCAATACCGCGTACCAGCTCCCGGTGAAACGGCGGCACCGGAAACAGATTCTCTGCGGCCGCCTGGCGGCCGGCCTCCTCACGGGCAGCATCGAAGTCGTCACCGAATTCCACCAGTTCAGCGCCAAAGGCGCTCATGGCCAGGTTCTTCTCCACCGAGTTACCGTGTGGCACCAGAATGCGCGCCCGCAGGCCGCGGGCGCTGGCGGCGCGTGCCTGGCTCTGGCCGTGATTGCCACGGGTAGCGGTGATGATTCCCGCACAATCGGGCTGTTCTCGGCACAGCCAGTCCACCAGGGTGATCCCGCCGCGTACTTTAAAAGCGCCGGTCGGCGTATGGTTTTCGTGCTTGACCCAGACTTCCAGGCCCAGGCGCTGCGACAGCAGTGGCCAGGCGTACTGTGGGGTGGGGGACAGGTGCCGATAGACCAGCTGCGCGGCGGTTTCGAGTTCTTCGAGGCTAAACAAGCTCATAGTCGGAGGTTCCCCAGGGCGAGGCTGCCTGTTATAGCAGGATTGCCGGCGGTGCGGGACCCTGGCCCGGGTGGCGTTCCACGTTGGCCTTGCTAAGCTTGCCGCCATGAACCCCCTGTTTGATACCGAGCGGCTGGAGCTGCGCGAACTGACCGAAGCCGATACCGGGTTTTACCTGGCGATGCTCAGTGACCCCGACTTCAAGGCCAATATCGCCGACCGCGGTGTGCGCACGGAAGAACAGGCCCTGGCCAGCATGCGCGATCGTGTCTTCACCAGCTACGAGGTGTACGGCTTCGGCATGTGGCTGGTAAGCCGGCGCGACACTGGCGAGGCGTTGGGTATGGCCGGTCTGGTAAAGCGCGACTTTCTCAAGCACGTCGACCTGGGTTACTCCTTTCTGCCCGCCGGTCGCGGTGCCGGCTATGCCACTGAAGCGGCCCGCGGCGTCATGGGCTACGCCCGCCGCGAGTACGGACTGAGCCAACTCGCCGCCATCACCGCCCCCCACAACCGGGCCTCGATCCGGGTGCTCCAGCGCCTGGGCTTCAGCCACCTCGGGCAGGTGAGTTTCCCGGATGACGGCGAAATCTGCGAGCACTTCCTGGTGGACCTGCCCTCCGCCTGACAGCCCTGGCAAGCGCAGGGCAAAAAATACAGTCAATCCTGATTGTTTCTGCTAGGATTTAATTCCCATAAAAACAGAAACGGGATCTACTGCCATGCAAGCTCAGGATAACCGCAGCCTCCAGGATATGCCGCTCATGGACCCGGCCACCCTGCAGTGCCCCTACCACTACGACAAGACCCTGCGCGAGGAAGCGCCGGTTCACCAGGACCCGCAGACCGGTATCTTCGTAGTGTCTACCTACGACCTGGTGCGGGAGGCGCACCGCAAGCCCGAGGTGTTCTCCAACGAGTTCGGTCTGGCCCTGGGCTCGGCCCGCAAGGTGGACCCGGATGTGCAATCCGCCATGGATGCCACCTATAACCTCGGCAAGGGCACGCTGCTGACGATCGATGACCCCCATCACAAGGTGTTCCGCGACGCGGTTCGCGAGTACTTCACGGCGCCGTATCTTGAGCGTTACGAACCCTGGATTCGCCAGCGTGCCAATGACCTGGTGGACCAGCTGGTCGGCAAAGGTGAGTGCAACTTCATCGAAGAGTTTGCCCGGCCGCTGCCGCTGTCGGTGATCATGCATGTACTGGGTATGCCCCTGGACATGATCGACCTGGCCTTCAAGTGGACCGAAGACAATGTCACCGCCCTGTCCCAGGTGGCGGATAAGGACGCCCTGGTAGCGGCCCAGCAGGGCATCAAGGACGAATACGACTGGTTCGTCGAAGCCCTGGATGCCCGCCGCGGCAAGCCCGCCGAAGATATGCTGGGTGTGATAGCCAACGCCCAGTACGAAGACCGCCCGCTGAAGATCGAAGAACAGCTGTCCTACTGCACCCAGTTCATGGTGGCCGGCAATGAGACCACCACCGCCACCCTGGCCGAGTGCATGCGCCAGCTCTGCCTGTTCCCCGACCAGGCGGAGAAGGTACGCGCCGATCGCTCGCTGATTCCCAACATGGTGGATGAGTCCCTGCGCCTGGCCTCACCGACTTCCAATATGTGGCGGGTGGTGAAATCGGATTACAACCTGGGCGGCGTGGATATTCCCGCCGGCAGCATGGTGCTGCTGAAGTACTTCTCCTCCGACCACGACGACACACACTTCCCCGAGCCCATGAAGTTCGATGTGACCCGGGAAAACGCCAAGCGCCACGTGGCCTTTGGCTTCGGCACCCACGTCTGCATTGGCCAGCATCTGTCCAAGCTGGAGCAGCGGGTGGCCTGGGAAGTGCTGTTCGAGCGCTTCAGCGAGTTTGAGTTGGCCTGCGAACCGGATGCGCTGCAGTACATGCCCAACATCCTGCTGCGCGGCCTGCTGGAGATCCCCATTCGGTACAAGGCTGCCTGAAGCGCCTCTATTACTGACTGCGGGGCCACCAGCCCCGCAAAACATTGAGTGAAGTCAATCGTCCCGAAACCTGTTGAGACAGGTTCCGGTGTTTCTTCTACCTTAGAGCGTGAATTAGCGTTGTACGCCAGAGGCGTGGGAGAAAAACACTATGGGATCGACTAGCGGAACCGATATTGCCACCAGCCTTGGCGACGAGGCGGAATACCTGCTCGACTATCGCTGCGAGGGCATACCCGGCGACACCCTGCACCTGCCGGGGCCGGATATTATCGAGCGGGTCGTCAGTCACAAGCATCGCAACCCCTCCGTGCTGCGCAGCCTTGGCTCAATGCTCAGCAGTGGCCGGCTCGGCGGCACCGGTTATCTCTCCATCCTCCCGGTGGACCAGGGCATCGAACACACGGCAGGAGCCTCGTTTGCGCCCAACCCGCGCTACTTCGACCCCGCTAATATCGTTGAACTGGCCATCGAAGGCGGCTGCAACGCGGTGGCGTCCACCGTCGGCGTGCTCAGCTCCGTGTCACGGCAGTACGCCCACCGCATTCCCTTCATCGTCAAGCTCAACCACAACGAATTGCTGACCTACCCGACGATGTACGACCAGACCCTGTTTGCCAGCGTGAAGCAGAGCTTCGACCTGGGCGCCGTGGCGGTGGGTGCCACCATCTACTACGGCTCGCCGGAGAGCCGCCGTCAGATCACTGAAATCGCCGAGGCCTTCGAGTATGCCCACGAGCTGGGCATGGTCACTGTGCTGTGGGCCTACCTGCGCAACAGCGACTTCAAGAAGGATGGGGTCGATTACCACACGGCAGCGGATACCACGGGCCAGGCCAATCACCTGGCGGCCACCATCGAAGCCGATATCGTCAAGCAGAAGCTGGCGGAGGGCAACGGCGGCTTCCCGGCCATTGGCTTTGGCAAGTCTCACCCCGCCATGTACGACACGCTCACCAGTGATCACCCTATCGACCTGGCGCGCTGGCAGGTGGCCAACTGCTATATGGGTCGGGCCGGGCTGATTAACTCAGGAGGCGCCAGCGGCGAGGACGATTTGCACCAGGCCATCCGCACCGCGGTCATCAACAAGCGCGCCGGTGGCATGGGCCTGATCTCCGGCCGCAAGGCCTTCCAGAAACCCACCGCCGAAGGCGTGGCCCTGCTCAACGCCATCCAGGACGTTTACCTGGACAAAAGCGTAACCATCGCCTGAAGAAAACTTTGGCGCGGCCGGCACGCTCACCGCACCCGGCTGGATCTCCACCGGGAACTGTCATTCTCACGGGCGCCGTCATTCCCACGGGCGCCGCCATTCCCACGGGCGCCGCCATTCTCACGAGCGCCGTCATTCCCGCGAAGGCGGGAATCCAGCCACTTCTTGCTCGGCATTACTGGATCCCCGCCTTCGCGGGGATGACAGCTATACAAATTCCAACGCCTGGTGGTCCGGGGTTCCGGCCCCGCCGCACTCTGCTATGGTTGCGGTATGCCCAATAACTAGAACCAAGGCATGCTGTCACCTTCTAACCTGCTGAGCCTGGCGCTCCTTTACATCTGCCTGCTGTTCGCAGTCGCCTGGTTCACCGATCACAACTCCGATGCCGGCACCGCCCGCCGCGGGGCCCTCTGGCGCGGCTGGATTTACGCGCTCTCCATCACCGTCTACTGCAGTTCCTGGACCTTTTATGGGGCGGTGGGCAGTGCCACGGCCCTGCCCTGGAGCCACGCGCCCATCTACCTGGGGCCGGTCATCGCCTTTACCCTGTGCTGGCCGGTGATTCGGCGCCTGCTGGCGGTGGGGGAACAGCATCGGGTGACCTCGATTGCCGACTACATCGGTGCCCGCTACGGCAAGCGCCAGGCGCTGGCCTTTATCGTCACCCTGGTGGCCGCGGCGGCGGTGTTGCCTTACATTGCCCTGCAGTTCAAGGCGCTGGCCCAGGCCTGGACCACCATCGGCGGCGGTGAAGTCGACGCAGTGGGGGGCGACACCGCGCTGCTCACGGCCATCATCCTGGCGGTATTCACCATCCTGTTTGGCACCCGCCGCCTGGACGGGCGCGAGCGCCACCAGGGGGTGATGACAGCGGTCGCGGTGGAATCGCTGGTGAAGCTGCTGGCGTTCTGCGCAGTGGCGGCCCTTGCGTTGATCTACCTCTATGAGTTGCCAGAGGCGGAGCATTCCCTGACCGAGCACAGCTGGCGGCTACCGCTGTCGGCGGACTTCGCCGCGCAGACGCTGATTTCGGCGCTGGCCATTCTCTGTCTGCCGCGCCAGTTCCACGTGATGGTGGTGGAGTCCCAGGGCGAGCGCAGCGTCAATACCGCGCGCTGGCTGGTGCCACTCTACCTGCTGCTGTTCATGGTGCTGGTAGTGCCGATCAGCCAGGCGGGCGCCCATGTGTTCGCGGTGGCGGAGCAGCACAACCCCGACACCTATGTGCAGCTGCTGCCGGTGGCGCTGGAATCCGAGTGGATAGCGGTGGCCGCCTTTATCGGCGGCATTTCAGCGGCCACCGGCATGGTAATTGTCGCCACCGTGGCGCTGGCGATCATGATTACCAACGAGGTGGTGGCGCCGCTGGTGATGCGCAGCAGTGCACTGTCACCCTCGGCGGTACTGAAACTCGGTGACAGCCTGCGCCGGGTTCGGCAGGTCACCATCGCCGGCATCATGCTGGCGGCCTGGCTGGTGGCGCGCTGGATCATGGAGATCACCTGGCTCACTCAGATCGGCTTCATCTGTTTCCTGGCGGCCGCCCAACTCGCGCCGGCGCTACTGGCGGGTTTGTACTGGCGCCGGGCTCACGGCCGCGCCGTGTTAATCGGCCTCAGCCTGGGGCTGGTCACCTGGTTTTACTGCGGCGTGTTACCGGTGGTGCTGCCAGAGGGACACACACTCCTGACGCAGGGGCTATTCGGCATAGACGGCCTGCGTCCACTGCATTTGCTGGGCACCAGCGGCGAAGCGCGACTGGCCTATGCCACGCTGTGGTCGCTGGGTTTGAACACCCTGTCGATGGTGGCGTTCTCCCTGTGCCTGTCTCCCAGCGCAGCAGACCTGCGTCAGGCGCGACAGTTCATGGATGCACCCACGTCGGGTAGCGACGCTGAAGACTTCTCTCTCAGCCTGATTCGCGTCAGCCAGCTACAGGCACTGCTGCCACCGTTCGTCGAAGAAGCTGAGCTGCGGCGCATGTGGCAGGAATTCGAAGACCGCTACCAGCAACGTTTGCTGCCTTCCGACCGTGCGCCGCAGTTCGTGGTGGCGCGGGTGGAATCGGTGCTGGCGGCCATGATTGGCGCCACCTCGGCCCACCAGGCCATGGAACAGCTGGAGAGCGCGCAACAGCTTGCCTACACCGACCTCGCCGGCATGGTCAGCGACGCCAGCCGCCTCAACACTTTCAACCGGGAGCTGCTGCAAACCACCGTGGAAAGCCTGTTGCAGGGCGTATCGGTAGTGGACAGCGACCTGCGCCTGGTGGCCTGGAACAAACGCTACGAGGAGTTGTTCGACTACCCGCCGCGCTTTCTCTACGTGGGTTGCCCCATCGAGCGGGTGTACCGCTTCAACGCCGAGCGCGGCATTCTCGGGTCTCGCGGGCGGCCCGAGAGCGAGGAGATTGCCAAACGCCTGGACTGGCTGCGCGAGGGCAACCCGCACCGGCTCGAGCGCACCCTGCCCAACGGCAAGGTCATCGATATCCGCGGCACGCCCATGCCCCACGGCGGCTTCGTGACCACCTATATCGACATCACCGATTACCGGGAAGTGGTGGCCCAGCTCGAAGAGGCCAAGCAGGAGCTGGAGCAAAAAGTCGCCAGCGACAGCCAGAGCCTGAGCGAAAGCAACGCGGCCCTGCGGCGGGAAAACCGCCTGCGCGCCAGCGTCGAAGCCCAGCTCCGCGACGCCAACCAGTCCAAGAGCCGCTTCATGTCGGCCACCAGCCACGACCTGCTGCAGCCCATCAACGCTGCGCGACTGTTTACCTCGGTGCTGCAGCGCCGGCTGGATGCCTCCGAAGATGCCGACGTGACGCGCACCGTGGCGCAGATCGACGGTTCACTACAGCGGGCCGAGCAGTTGATCTCCGAGCTGCGGGAAATCGCGCGCCTGGATTCCGGCCGGGAAATTGCTGAGGCCTCGGACTTCCACGCCGGCAAGCTGCTGGAAGAACTGGGCGCCGAATTCGGTGCCGTCGCGGAATCCCGCAACATCGAGCTGCGGGTGCAGCCCAGCGAGCTGTGGCTGTTTACCGACCGCGGCCTGCTGTACCGCATTCTCCAGAACCTGCTCGGCAACGCCCTCAACTACACGGAGTCGGGCAAGGTGTTGATTGGCCTGCGCCGCCGCGGCCGCAGCGCCGAGCTGCAGGTGCTGGACACCGGGCCCGGCATCGCCGAACCCGACCAGGCGCGCATCTTCGAGGAGTTCGAACGCCTGCCGCGCCAGGCCGGTGACGTGGAAGAAGGCCTGGGCCTGGGTTTGGCCATCGTGCGCCGCTATGCCCAACTACTGGAGCTGGACCTGGGGTTGGCTTCTATCGAAGGCCGCGGCACCTGCTTCTCGGTCACCGTGCCATTGGGCAAACCGATGGACGCCGTATCCACAGCCAGCGACGAAGCCTCCCACGGCCTGGCGGGCCTGTCGCTGCTGTGCCTGGACAACGATGCCCGCATCCGCGAAGGCATGAGCGAACTGTTGGAAAGCCTCGGCGCCCGGGTCGTCACCGTCAACAGTGGCTGGGCCCTGCGCAAGCAGCTACAGGCCGGCGACCGCCCGGCGGTAATCCTGGCGGACTACCACCTCGATGAGGGCGAAAACGGCGTCGACGCGGTGCAGGCCGCCCAGCGCGACTACGGCAATGAAGCCCCCTGCATCGTCATCAGCGCCGACAACAGCGTGGAAACCCGCGACCGCGTCGCCGCCGCCGGCTTCCGCTTCCTCCCCAAACCCGTCCAAGCCGCCCGCCTGCAGGCGCTGATCATTGCCCTGGTAGAAAAGTCCGCCGCCTAGTTCTTGGTGTCTCTTGCTTCGTAGGGCGGGCGCGCTCTGGGGAGACGCCTTCCCGGACGCGCTAAAAGCATGACGTCCCTGTCTCGCTCGGATGCGGCCGTCCTGGCCGCATACGGTCCGGGAAGGCGTCTCCCCAGATCACGCCCTTGTACGCAGCAGCATTCAGGAACTCCACGTATAGGGCATGGAGCGGCAGTTAAATGGGGGTCAGAGCCCTTTTCGTGCGAACGAAGGTACTGGCCCGGAGTGTTACAGCTCACCTCCTTGTTCAGAGCGAAGTACTGGCGCTGCAGATACGAAGGACGGCATTGGGACGGCTGCATAAAGAGCGCGCGTGGTACGCGGAGGGCCCTTGCGGGACCGTATGCGGCCATGGATGGCCGCATCCGAGCGAGA
>JANQIO010000011.1 GCA_028282105.1 Halieaceae bacterium
AACTCCTGCACGTCCGCCGCCATATAGTGCAGCACCACCAGCAGCAAAACAGCCATGGCGATGGCCCAGCGCCCGTCGGGTTGCCAGAGCAGGCGTGAGCCCTTGTAGCGGTACAGCCGCCCGGGATAGAACTTCGTCTCCGCCATACCACGGCCCATGATCTGGTACACATTTGGTAGCGCCAGCACCATCAGCAGCGTCCACAGCAACATGCCGAGGCCCTGGCCGTAGAACAGCAGGAAATTGAAGACACCGCCCTTCACGAGACTGCCTACCAGAAATTCTGTCATGGCAAAGCCGTTGAGACCGAACATGCCCTTGAGCATGGCCGAGGCGCTGCTGACGGTCTCCGCCTTGAAGAATACCGCCGCGGCGCAGAAGGCATTGAAGGTCAGGAAATGCGAGAACAGCCGCCAGCCCCGATAAGCACTGAGCTGCCAGCCAAGTCGTTGGCAAAAGGTAATCCAGAGATGATTGATCACCAGGAAAAGCCCATTCAGGCCGCCCCAGATGACAAAGGTCCAGGACGCGCCATGCCACAGCCCACCCAACAGCATGGTGATCAGGGTGTTGGTATGCCGGCGCACGGCCCCGTGCCTGGCTCCGCCCAGGGGCTTGAAGATGTAATTGCGCAGGAACCGTGTGAGCGTGATGTGCCAGCCCTGCCAGAGCTCGATAATATTGCGGGCTTTCATGGGCGACAGGAAATTAATGGGCAGATGAATGCCAAACATCCTCGCCAGCCCCAGCGCCATATCCGAGTAGGCCGAAAAATCGAAGTAAACACCCAGCGTAAAGGCAACCGCAGCAATCCAGCCTGGCAGGAAGTACACCGTACCGCCCTCCTCTGCCAGTTCGAAGGTGGGCGCGGCGTAGGCGCCAAGGCTATCGGCCATGATCACCTTCTTGAACAACCCCAGCACCAGTAGAGCACTGCCGACAGCGAGGTTACTGTGGCTGAAGCGCATGGCGCTGCCGGCCTTGAACTGCGGCAACATCTCCTTGTGGTGCACAATCGGGCCAGCCAGCAGTTGCGGGAAGAAGGTCACGAACAGGCAGTAGTGGAGAAAACTGTGCTCCTTCACAATGCCCTTCCAGGTGTCGACGATGTAGGTGATCTGCTGGAAGGTGAAAAAGGAAATGGCCAGTGGCAGCACGATCGTCTGCAGGGTAAAGGAGGTACCCGCCGCGTGGTTCAGGGTGTCCACAAAAAAGTTGGCGTACTTGAAATATCCCAGCAGTCCGAGATTGAAGACCACGCCGAGGATCATCAGCCCGCGCCGCGGCAGTGCACCCACCGCCCGGTTAAGCGCCATGCCCAGGGCAAAGTTGGTAACAATGGAGGCGCCCAGCAGCCACAGGTACACCGGGTTCCACCAACCGTAGAAGAACAGCGACATGCCCACCAGGTAGAGCATAGCCATGCGTTGCCAACCCCGGCCCGCTAAAAGGTAGCAGCCGAGCAGCGCCACCGGCAGAAACACAAACAGGAAGATGTAGGAATTGAAAAGCATGGCTTAGTCGGCGAAGGCCGGCAGGGGTTCCTTGTGCCTGAGCGAGCTGGGACGACGGGCCGCTATGATACGGAGGCACCGCAAGAAAAGGAATGAGCGTTGCCTGTGGCGGCGGTGTTCAGCGCCCGCGGCGGCGCCCGCCACCCACACGGCCACCCCGGCGACGGGACTGGAAGCCCTGGAAGCCACGGTTGCGCACAGCGGCATCACGCTCCATCTGACCGAAATCAGCGCCGGGACGCGTCTCAAACTGCGCCGCCGCACCGTCCGGCCGCTGTGCCTGTGCCCGAGAATCCACAGCAGCGGAACTTTGCTCTGGTCGCGTCACATCTGAGGGCGGCTGCTTGTCGCTGGACTCCCACTCACCGCTGTCGCGATCGTACTGTTCCCAGCCATCATCGGTCTTCTTATAGACATCGCCGTTGTGGCCGGCATAAATATCACCTTCTTCGCTCTTACCGACCGTGGTGCGATTGCGCCCCTCTGACACCGACTTCAGCTCCCCGCCGCCCGAAGACTCGATTTCGGTCACCCGGGTATTGCCGTCGCGCTGGGTCGACGAGTCGATGGTGTCACCGTCGGCGTTGGTAAACTCACCTTCCCTTGTCACGGTATCGCCATCCACTGAACGCTCCACCGTGCCGCCGCCACCCTCGGAACCCACAATGGTTGCGCTGCCCTCGCCATCGGTGAAGCTGCCGGTTACCTCGGCGGTACGGCCATCCCCGGTAGTGATCGAGCCCGATGACGTCAAATTGCCATCATCGTCCCAGGCCCGGCTCATCTCGGAGCTGCCGCCGCGAGATGTTTCGCGTTCGGTCTCCGACCAGCCGTCGTCGTAATTAATGGTCCGCTCGGTTTGAATCCACTCGTCGTCGCGCTCCAGGGTGCGGTCCAGGTAGGCCTTACCGCTATCATCGTTTACATAGCGCTCGGTGGTGTTCTTGATATTGCGCTTCTCGTTGTATACCTCGCTGTAGCTGGCAAACTCGTCACCGTTCCAGGCAGTCTCCCGGTAGCCATAGCGACCGGTGCTGGGGTTGTAGCCGCGGCCATAGCTGTAGCCGCCATAAGGCCCATACCACACGGAGCGGGAACCATAGGCGCCGGTTTCCGGGTTGTAAAAACGGCCGTAGCCGTAGGAGGGGTAGCGAGGGTAGTAGTAGGAGCCGAAGTACACCGCGTATCGCCAGCCGGTCGAATAGACAGGCACCCCGTTTTGTACATAGACATTGGTCTGTGAAGCGGAGGTCGAGGTATAGGTCACACCATCGGTGGTGCTGTCCACCACCTCAACGTCAGTGACTGGATAGGCCGGCGACTCGGGGGGTATGGCATATATCGCTTCCGGTACCTCGTCGCTTGCTGCCCAGGGTCCGTTGGGGAGTGAGGCCTGATACCAGGCGCCCTGAAGACACAGGTAATAGACCGCGTCGTAGAGCAGCACGTGCTGGGGGCTGTTAACGGCACGCAACACTGAAGTTCCTTCAATGCGCTCGAATTCCGGTTCGCCGTCGTAGGCAACGGTCACCTGGGGCGCCGCGCCATGCGGCAGGGTCTTCTCTCTGGGCAGAACCGCTTCGAGGGCAGCCACCATGGCCTCCGGTGTGCCGGCCACAGTGGCGCGGAGGTAAGCCAGTGGGTGATCTTGCGGTATGTTCGAGAACTCGGACGGCAGCGCCTCCGCGTAGGCCCAGCTTGCATCAGCATCCAGTGAATCGGCAACGAACCAGCGACCTGCCACCGGGTAAAACCACTGTCCGGAGAGCTCGAACAATGGCGCCCAGGCATTGCTCACATACTGCAGCTCACCCGCCCCGCTCACCGCCTCCAACACCGGGGCCCCTTCCATGACGATAAGCTCCGCCGGCTCGATGGTGTAGAGAACATCGGGCACTGCCACCGTACTCTCCGGGGGCGGCACCGCCGCCAGCAGGTCAACATGCTGCCCATCGCTGTCCAGACCTGCCAGGCCGGCGGGTAAGTCGCGGGTAGACGCCCACTCGCCATTCAGGGAGGTCGCACTCAGCCACAGATCGCGATAGAGCAGATACCAGGCTCCGGTGCCCAAATCACCGATCAACGGCCAGTTGGCATTCACGATAATTTGCAGGCCGGTATTCTCCAGATCTGCCGGGTAGGGCCCTCCTGCGACATGCAGCAAGATTGCCGGCGAAAAACTGACATGGATGGGTGGCGGCGCTGTATTAAAGCCAGGCCTCGATTTACCTGCCAGCAGGCTGTCATCCACTGACGCCAGAAACAGGTCCAGCGGCACCTCGAGGGTCTGGGAGCGCACCCCAGCGTAGATCGCCTCGGCATAGTCCTCGTTGCCACCGTCAACAAAGCGCACGTCGTCAATCTGCGGCTCGGAGATCAATACCTGGCGCTGCTCGAGCAGGATTTCGGTGGATCCGGATAATGTGATGGTCACGTAGAGCGGCGAGGCCTCCCGCGAGTCGGGATAGAACTCCAGCGCCATGAGCGCCTCAAAGTGGGCGAAATCGTCCCAGCGGCGTATCTGCGGGGCATGCAGCACCACGCGGTGGGCGCCCAGGGACCGTGTTTCCGGGTACTGCCAAACCACGTTTGCAGCGATCTCTACTTCACCTGCTGCCGCCTCGCTGACGATCTCAGGGGCAAGATCGGCGGCCGCGTCCACGGGTGACGCGCTAGCCGGCTCGCGTTGACAGGACGCCAGGAGCAGCAAGATCGGGAACAGCAGAAAACCCTGAGAAATTGCCGTCCCGGTTCTGGCTTTACCCTCGTTTAGCACGCCCTGATGCTCCCGCTACCTTGTCGTCTTCACACTCCACTAGCGGATGATAGTGGCTTTGCGGAACAAAGAAAGCCATCACGCTGCAATCCTCAGGACCAAACAGTCGGCTACCGGGACGACCGTCCTGCCAGCCCTGCCGGGAAGACATCAGACGGACACGTCGAGGACCGCCTCCGCAGCCTTGATGCCGGATCGGTAGGCACCCTGGGTTGTCGCCGGGTAACGCCTGTCGGTGGCTTCGCCGGCAAAGTACAGGCGATCCCGCAAAGGCTCAGCCAGCGCGCGGCGCATTTTCGGTTTGGCGCCGGCCTGCAGGAAGGAGTAGGCGCCATCCGCAAGGGGGTCCTGGCCCCAGCGGGTCACAATATGCGCGCTGGGCGGGGGCAGGTCCGCGCCAAAGATCTTGCGCAGGCACTGCATGGCGTCTTCCACGGTGTCGCTATCATCCAGCACTTCCACATCGGCGGCGGCGTTTGCCGCACAGAAGCCCAGCAGAATCGGCTCGCCGGTCACCGCGCTGTAGTCATACCAGCTCAGCCAGCGGCCCCGATGTGGATGCTGGTAGCCGAACACCTGTGTTCCGGTGTTCCAGAACCTGTGCGGGAAGCGCAGAAAGAGCTTGTTGAGCAAGCCGACACCGAGCTGGTCGATGGCTCTCTGGTGTGCCTTGTCCAGCGCTGGCCGGAAGCTGATCCGTTTCTTTTTCAGCACCCCCAGGGGTACGGTGACAACAACCTGGCGAGCCCGGTAGTGGGTGCCAGCCGCACTGACCTGCACTTCTTCCCCGCTGTAGTCGATGGACGTCACAAGGGTGTTGAGGAGGATATCCAGAGGTTTCGCCAGGGTGGCGAGCAGCGGAGTATAGCTGCCGCACAGAATCGCATCGGCGCCACGCATATCCCGGCCTTCCTCGAGCGCCCGGGCCGCCAGCTCCGAGATATCCGCAGCGTACTCCTCTTCCAGCACGGTGGAGACCAGGTAGTCGCGCAGTGATGCCGGCAGCTCCCGGGCCAGCCGCTGAGGCAAGCTGTGGAGGCGGTCTGCGACGCTGTCGTGGCGGCTGGCGCCATCTCCCAGCGCTTCCAGCGCCGCCTCAAAGGCGTCCATACTGTCGCCAGGGGCGGTTTCCGGCGAGCCATCGGCCCGAAACAGCACGACGCTGTCGTAATTTGTTTTGACTGTCTCCAGGCCCTGCTCTGCCGCCAGATCGTAGAGCGGGTGGTCCTTGATACCGTGCAACCAACTGGCGCCGATATCCAGCGGAGGGCCCAGGGCAGATGAGGCCCGCGTGCGACCACCAAGTTCACCACGCGCCTCAATCACCAGCACCTGCTTGCCCGCGTCCTGCAGCCTCACAGCCGCCGCCAGGCCCGCCAGGCCCGCACCGACGACGATCACATCAGCATCGGCTACCATCACCCCGGTCCCGTGAATCGGCCCGGTTGGGCCTGCGGGCTATTGAAGCCCGTGCGCCTCACAGTCGATATCGGCATAGTGGGTAAACTGCCAGCGCCCATCGATACGATCCGCCAGGTACCACCCACAGGACACCCCTTCCGGGTCATTCTCGTAGCGGTCTATCCAGAGCGCCTTGAAGCTCGCCGTAGAGTCATTGAGTTGGTCGCTAACGAGCTGCTTGAGTTCCGATTCCAGCCAGCCTTCCGCCAGCCACTCGGCCATCGGCTCCGCCAGCCAGGTCCGCTTGGGCGTCACTGAAATGGTCCCGTCGGCTTCGTGGGTGACTATCTGGTCTGCGTAGTGAGCCAGCAGCCTGTCGATATTGTCCCCCGGCTTGCCCTGCCATAGCCTGGCATAGTCTTCGACGTACCAGCGCTCGGCATCAGACGCTGCGGTAACGGAAAGGGGAAAGGCGGTCGCCAGCAGCAAAATCGCCGTAAATCTTACTCTCATAAAATCCTCCCGGGCCATGCCCCGGCATGGTTGCACGACGTGATGACACGCGTTTGCGACAGTTTCGGGATTCAGGGGGCGCCGGGTCTACCGTGCGGGTAGGGCGGGATAGCGGGCGCTAAAAGCGGAACTTGAGACCCGCCACCAGGGAGTGGCCATCCGCGTCATCACCCAATTCACCCAGGTAATCGACGGAACCGACCCAGTGCCTGCCCAGTTCGAAGTCGAGACCCGCGCCAAACCGGAAGCTGGTGACCTCCTCGTCGTCACCCGGCAGCAGCAGGGAGATACCTGAAACCGGGTCGGTCGCCGACCACTCCCGGTCGTCGATGGCAATGCGATGCACCACGCCCACATGAAGTCGCGGAGCCATACCCAGACCTTCCATGGACGTCCGCCTTATGTGGTACAGGGCGGCAAATTCTGCCGCTTCAATCTCATCCTCTGTCTCAACCCGCAGCCCGGTACCGCCATCTTCTATGTAAGGGTCCAGATCAATCAGGATGTAGTCCGCCCGCAGTTCCGGTTCGGCCACCCAGTACTCGCCCCAAGCTCCATAGAACGGCAAGACGCCACCAAAAGCCAGCCGAAACGCCAGCGTATCGCCATCGTAGTCGGCAGTGGCGCGCGAGCGCTGATCGTTGATGAAAATACTCCTGTCGTGCTCATACTCACTGGAAGCACCGCTCACAGTGAAACTGGCGTAGTAGCTATCGACTGTGTACTCAAAGTAGGCACCGTAAACGGTGTTGTCGGCCTCACCTTCACCACCATCATCAATATCCAGGTCAGTCTGCGTGTAGCCAGCTCCGGCCCCAACCCGCAGCCTGCCAAAGGACCAGTCGACACCGGCCATGCCGCCAAGGATAGTGAAATCGCTGCCGACGATGCCTTCGCTCTCGCCCTTCTCGCCGTAATGGCCCAGCGGCTTCACCCAGACCCCGTTCAGGCCATTGGCACGGCCGCCGGTCTGCAAGCCATCCAGCGTCAGGGTAGCGGCGTCGAGTGCGGCGTGGACGACATTGTCTTCCACTGTGGTGCTGGCGCGCACAAAGCTGAGAGTATTGTCACCGGGCACCAGTGTCACCAGGGCGCGCCCATCGACCTGCACTTCATCGAAGCCGCCCTCGATACCCTCATCGGCGGTAAGGAAATCATAGATGCCGTCAGACCCCGCTTGAACCACCACTGTACCCGCCAGCGAAGCCGTGCCGGTTACCCGCAGCAGGCCGCCGCGGCCTCCCGCGTCACTGGTGATGCGCAATGTGCCGGCCGCACCCTGGGTATAGTCGCCATCAATCGTGAACGTCCCGGTGGCATTGCCGGGCGACACCGTGCCCGAGGCATTGTTGACATCGGCAATCAGTGTACCGGTTCCACCCAGGGTCCCCTGCTGCAGGCTTACCAGCCCAGGATTCGCGGTGCCGACGCCGGTATCGAGAGTGCCGTTGATGTTGAGTCGGCCTGACTCGATGTTCAGCGCCATGACGCTCACAGCGCCGGACAGGTTCCAGGTATTGCCACGCACCGTTAACGAGCCGAAATTCTCAACCATCGAGGCCAGCGTGCCCTGCCCCTCCAGCACCAGGCTATCAGTGGGCGTGCCTTCGAACACCGAGCGAATGGCCCCGGAAATGCTGCTGCCAGTCTGTAGGGTGAGCGTGTTGCCGCCACCGCTTAGCGTGATGGCATCACCGCTGGCAGAAATCGTGCCACTGTTGGTGATGGAGGCGTCGCCATCAGCCGTGATGGGTGAGTTTATGGTGCCGGAATTGGACAGCGTCGCCCCGCTGGTCAGGATCACGTCACCGTTTACGGTTCCGGAGTTGCTGAGGCTGCCGCCATTCATTGAGAACGCCGTAGCGTCAGACGTGACTGTACCCGAGTTGCTGAGTGTGCTGTTTTGCGCCGAAACTGCCGTGCCACCGGCGGTGGTAAGGCGAATCACGCCACTGTTGTTCAGGGTGCCATCGGAAAGTACCAGCGCCGTATCCCGGGCCTCGATTACCCCGCCGTCGTTGTTATTGATGGTGCCCGTGCCGGACACGCCCGCCGCAGTGCCAGTGATCGTGCCGGTATTGGTGAGCGTTGCAGCGCCAGCGGATACCCCCGTCGCCGCGTCACCGGTGACCGTGATAACGCCGCTGTTATCGATTTCACCAGCGCCGGTCTCGATACCCACAGTGGCCGCGCGAATCGTGCCACTGTTGGTGATAGTTGCGTCCTCAAAGCCGGACGCCAGACTGATGCCGGCGCCAGTGGTGCTAACCAGGCTGCCCTGGTTGTCAACTGTCGGCGCAGACTGGCCCAGGGTGTCGATGACGACCACGGCATCGCCGGTGGCTGAGGTAATCGTCCCCTCATTGCTCAGCGTGCCACCGCTCGCCAGACGCACCGCGTTACCTGCCGTAGCCACTTCTGATTCTTCGCCGATATCGACCGTGAGGTTGCTATTGGTAGCCTGACTGCCAATACCGCTGGTAAAAGGATTGGGGTCTGCGGTATCACAGGTGACAGTGACGCCGTCGGTAGAGATCGATGTCACGCTGCCCTCGTCTGCCTGGCAATCCGCCTGGGCGGAGGTAGCGCCAGCCCAGAGTATGACGCCCAGTATCAAGCTGCCTTGTTTCACGTGAAGTCCCCCATGCGAAGGGCCCAGAGTATAGAGGAAAGCCCTGGCAAGCAGTGCGGCGAAGCCTTGGAAATAGTGAGTATTTACAAAGTTTTACACGGGTCAAGCCGCTTGCCAAAGTGCCTGCCTGCGATGATAGTGCTCTGCCGAACGTCACCCACAGGTACCTTCCCCTGTTCAGCATCGTCACCGCCATCGTCTTACTACTGGTAGGGCCTGCCCTGTGGGCAGTAGATGGTGAAGTCATGCTGGTCGAAGGCAGACCATTTATTGACGACAAGGCTGCCCAGGCAATGCCACTGTCGACAAAGGCAGCATGCTAGTAGTCTCGCCCGGGGGCGGCATGGTCATTGTGATGAGCGATCGGTCGACGCTCGATATACTGGGAGCGTTCGGCGTCACCATCGACCAGCACGTGTATGACGCGGAAGGTCCCGCGCCTCGGCTATACCGCCCAACCATTTAATATCATCAAAGCAGGAGTCTGAAATGCGCAAAGCACTGGCAGCACTGTTAGTCCTGGTCGTCGCAGGGCTGGCGATCGTTTACCTTGCCGCCGACAAGGACATGCGCCGACTGGCCACCAACCTGCCTACCAATCGTGATGTGCTGTTCTGGTCTATTCCCGAGCGCGACGCCGCTTTTCGCACCATGGACCGGGTGACAGTGCTCGCCGATTCGAGAAAGATCGCGGCGGGGGATCGGACGCTGGCGCTGCCGCCTGGCGAGCCCCTGGCAATGGATGCGGATATTGAAGAATACATGCGCCAACAGCGTACGGCGGCCCTGGTGGTGCTGCATCAGGGCCGAGTCAGACTGGAAAAGTACGGACTGGACTTCGGCGCGCAGGGGCGCTGGACCAGCTTTTCAGTGGCCAAATCCTTTACCTCCACACTCGTGGGCGCCGCCATCCACGACGGCTATATCGACAGCATTGACGATATGGTCTCTGACTACATCCCGGACCTAAAGGGCTCCGCCTACGATGAGGTGTCCGTAGAACATCTGCTCACTATGAACTCTGGCGTGCGCTGGAACGAAGACTACGAAGACAGGAATAGCGATGTCGCCCGCTTCAACGAACATTCGCCTGAGCCCGGCGTGGACGTGACCGTCAGCTATATGCGCACACTACCCCGCGAGGTACCCCCGGGCACGCGCTGGCAATACAACACCGGCGAAACCAACCTGATTGGCGTGCTGGTGAGCTCCGCTACCGGCAAGCATCTCGCCGACTACCTGTCAGAGAAAATCTGGGCGCCCTTCGGTATGCAACAGGACGCAAGCTGGCTGCTGGGGGTAACTGACCACGAGATCGCCGGCTGCTGCATGCAGGCCGCCACTCGCGATTTCGCTCGCTTTGGCCTGTTTATGCTGGGCGGCGGTATGATCGGAGACACGCAGGTGTTACCCCAGGGATGGATTGAAAACGCAACGGTCAAAAACGCAGACATAGGCTTCCCCGGCAAGGGCTATGGCTACCAGTGGTGGACCTATGATGACGGCAGCTACGCCGCCCAGGGCATCTTCGGCCAGGGCATTTTTATTGACCCGAGTCGGCAATTGGTGATTGCATCCAATAGCAACTGGCCCAGAGCAACGGACTGGGAAACTGTAGGCTCCCAGCGCGAGAGCTTTTACAGAAGCGTGCAGCAGGCCATTGATGCCGAGGCGCTGTCGGTGGCAGTTCAGGACACCGGAGCCAGAGGCCAATAGGGCACTATGTAGTCAGCAAAAGGTGATGCATGGCAGAGAAGAAACCACGGGTCAGGGAACGCAAAGCGATCATGATCAGGCCCGATCCGGCGCTGCTGGAAGCCATGCAGCAGGCTGCGGACCGCGAGGGCATCAGCCTCAACAAGCTGGCGCTGGAGATTATCGAAACCAGCGGGCGACTGGGCTCCTCAAATGCGGCGGGTACCCGGGCGCAGCTCGATGATGCCGTTCTCGGGGTTGAGCAAGCGGTGAGGAAACTGAGGGCAGCGCTAGATTGATTCGGCGAGAGCGCGCTTTGATTCCACGTGACTTGCCGCCGCGGATCGCCAGGCGGTCTCCCGATGCGGCATTGTGGCCGGATCCGATCCGCTGCCAGCCTTGGGTAGCAACGGACCGAACCCTGATCATGCAAGGTCGCACCGGGTAGTACCCTAGAAACGCTTGGTCAGCGTGACCCCATACTCTCTCGGGTTGCCAATAAACGACTCCTTGCTTCCGGGCTGGGCCACTGCGTTTGAGAGGAAGTTGGCGTAGTTGTCGTCGAGGCAGTTGCGGCAGAACGCGCCCAGTTCCAGATTGTCTATCAAATCGACTCCAAGGGTGAGGTTTAACAGCTCGAAGGAGTTGATCTCGAGATCGCCGCCTACTGAATCCACCCGAGTTCCGGAGTATTGATCTGACGTGAAGGAGTACTCGGCGCGGAAAAACCCGCTGCGACCCTGCATAAAGGTGAACCCATAGTTCATAGCTACCACACCCGACCACTCCGGTGCCTGGGGCAGAGGTTCTCCGCCCACGGCAGGCTCGCCGTCCTGCAGCGGCGGTACCTCGTTGCCGTACTCAGCATCCGTATAGGCGAGACTCAATGAAAGCTCGAGACCGTCCACAGGCGTCAGATAGCTGGTTTCAAGCTCGAAACCCCGGGTATCCGCTGAACCCGCGTTTTGTACGGTGAAGCTAAGGCCATCAAAGACGTTTAGCTGAAGGTCCGAGTAGTCCGCGTAGAAGGCGGTGAGGTTGAGCGTGAGCCTGCGGTCAAACAGCTGACTTCGAAAACCCACTTCGTAGGCTTCCACCGTTTCAGAATCAAACCTGGGGTCACGTGGGTCGCAGGCATAAATGGGCGGCAGACCCCCTCCCCCAAGGACAGGCTCCCCGCTCGAAGAACATGAGGCGTTGGGCGAAAACAGCGGCCCTGCGGCTTCCCGCACCATAACAAAGCCACCGGACTTGTAACCTGTTGAAGCACTGGCGTACACCATCAGGTCGTCGTCAAAGGAGTAGTCGAGGACCACTGTACCGTCGGTAGAGTCGTCGTCGAAGTCCAGGTCATAAGAATGCTGGGCGGGAAACGGCAAACCCAGACCGGTAAACGGCAGTTGCCCGCCCGGATAGTTGGAGTAGGCATCGGAGACCGCCGATTTCTCATCCGAGGTGTAGCGCAGCCCGATCGTCAGGTTAAGCTTGTCGGTAAGCGCGAAAATGTTGTGGGTGAACAAGGCGTAGCTCTCCCCATCTTGCCGGGCGACATTGCCCGCGGCATTGGTAAACGGGCCGTACAGTGCCCCGAGGTCGGCGCTGCCAAGCAGGGCTGAGAAGTAAGGCTGCAGGTCCGGCCGAAAGTCCGGTGCTTCAGACCAGAAAAGCTCCTCGTCTGCGTAATAGGCACCCACCAGCCAGTCCACGCTGACATCACCTATGTTGGCAAATCCTGTCAGACGAAATTCCTGCGAATAGGTTTCCGCCTCAAACTCAATAGTCTGATACAGCAGGTCTGCGCCCGTGAAGTCGACGTCATTGGCAGAGAGGCTCTCAAACGATCGGTACCCGGTAACCGAAGTCAGCGTCATGTTGTCACCCAGGTCCCAGTTGATCTCCATGGACAGGCCCTGGTCTTCAAAATCGGCCACGGGCGCCGGGCCATTGATGGAGTTGCTGTAGTCCGAGGGGTCTGGGTCACTGGGATACTGCGAACCGTTGAGCCGAGCGAGAGCATCCAGCAGGGAGACCGCCGGGGAACCCGGCGTATTGCTCAGCCGCACGACCTGGCAACAGGATTCATTGGCCTCTGCGTAGTCAGCCCGCAGCAGTATGTCGAGATCTGGAGTAGGCGTGAACAGCAGCTTTCCGTCAACGAACCAGCGGTCGCGATCGTTGTAGGTATCGTCGGTGACCGGATCATCGATGAAGCCATCTCGCTGGTTTACACTTCCGGAAAGTCGCAGCGCCAGTTTGTCCTCGATCAGCGGCGCGTTGACGACAGCCCCGAACCGCGTTGCATCATAGTTCCCGACCATGGCGTTGAGGCTGCCCTCAACCTCATTCATGACCGGCGCGTTGGTGCGGACCGTTACGGCTCCTGCGGTTGTGTTTTTTCCAAACAGGGTGCTCTGCGGACCGCGCAAGACCTCAACGCTCTGGATGTCGACCAGATCGCCGATACCCGTACCAGAGCGTGACCGGTAAACATTGTCGACAAAAAAGCCCACCGCACCTTCCAGACCGGCGTCACTGCCGGAAGTACCAATGCCGCGTATGTAAAAGGCGGTAGAAGTAGCGGGCCGGTTAGCCGTATAGGCAACAAGGCTCGGCACGGATGCCTGCAAATCGATAATGTCGTTGATGACACTGCGGGTGAGATCTTCACCCGAGAGCGAAGTCACCGCAATCGGCACGTCCTGCAGTCGCTGGCTGCGCTGCTGGGCGGTAACAACGACTTCTTCAAGACTGGGCTGGCTTTCATCCTGCGCGGCCAGCGGTGCGGCTGGCAGGGCCGAAAAGGCAGCAATCACAAAAAGGGTCCAGGGGCGGATCATATCGGGGTACCATTTATTATAGTTACTAAAATATTATAGTTACATTATTTATATAGACAAGACAAGAGGAACTTGTCCGCCGCAGAAGGGGCTCCGGCGCGCTGCCGCGCACTTTCAGGATATGGGCTGAATCGCGCGGCAATAAGGCAGCTGCCGCTATTGCATGGCTGCATGCGTTTTTCGGGGGACAGGCGATTCCAGGCTTGGTCGGGCGTTTCAGCCTGGCCGGAGAGTCAGGATTGCGCCTGGATGAACAGCCCTGCAGCCTCAAAGAAACTGGCTACGCGCAGCAAGAGATCGTCCTGGCCATGTTTCGCGACAAACTGCACGCCTATGGGCATCCCGTTCTCGCCAACACCCAGGGGCAGCGATAGGGCTGGCAGACCGGCGATGTTGAACGGGGCCGTAAAAGTCGCAGGCGCGAAGTTCCGGGCTGTCCACGCGTAGGCATCGGCGTCTTCACGGTTAGGGCTCAGGACTCCCAGTTCCGGCGCGGTAACATTGGCAGTGGGTAACACCAGCAAATCCAGGGACTCAAACAGCGCGCCTATAGTCCTGCTGGCCTCATTGAATGCCAGCTGTGCAAGCCAAAGCTGGGCGGCAGAGACACTCAGGCCATGCTCAAAGCTCTGATACAGTGCCGGGTCGAGATTGTCACGGGGATTCCGGCCCGTGGCTTCTACAACACCGGCCACCATCAAAGATAGCTGTGAGCACCACACGTCGGTGATGGAGTGAATGAGCGTTTCACCATTCAGCGCCAGATCCACTCGATCAACATCGCAGCCTGCCTCATCCAAGGTCTTTGTCGCTGCCTCAACAATACCGAGGATGTCAGCTGCCACCGGGAGACCGCCCGCAATACGGTCGGTGACGACGCCGACCCGCAGGCTCCCCAGAGGCAATCGATGGCTGTGCGCGTAGCTTTGGTCCGGACGCGCAATACAAATAGGGTCCCCAGGTTCAGCGCCACAAAGGACATCAAGGAGCGCCGCGGTATCGCGGACGGTGCGAGAAATGACGCCCTCGGTAGCCATACCGAACAAGACTTCACTCAACCCTGGCCCCCAGGATATCGCGCCACGGGAAGGTTTTAGCGCCATTACCCCGCACCAGGCTGCCGGCACCCGCAACGATCCGCCGCCGTCGGTACCGTGGGCAACGGGAATGGCACCCGAAGCCACCGCCACCGCAGACCCCGAGCTTGATCCACCCGCAGTTTTCCCGGTGTCCCAGGGGTTTACCGTCGGGCGCCCCCAGGAGGGCTCGGCGCTAAAGCCGTAGGTCAGTTCCGAGGTCGTGGTCCTGCCCAGGCTAATCAACCCGGCCTCACGCAGGCGCCGCGCGGAGAAGGTTTCGATTTCGGCTGGGATACCAGCAAACAGGCGACTACCCGCCTCCTGCACGGCGTTGGCGCCGTGCGCTCCAGCATCTTTCAGGACAATCGGCAATCCGGAAAAAGCGAGATCGCGAGCGGACGCCTGGCTTCGCTGCAGTGCATCCTCACAGACCTCCACCATGCAAGCATAGCGTTCGTCCGCCTGCCGTAGCGCTGCTACCGCAGACTCGTGAATCTCTTCAGTGCTGCAGTCACCAGACGACACCAGGTCCTGCAAACCGCAGAGGTCAAACTCGCTATACTCTTCAGGGCGCATCGGGTATTTCTTTATGGCTTGGTTGGAGGCAGCGTCAGGCCCTAGGCCTCGGACACCAGCAGAGGCGCATAGGCCTGGTACCAGTTTGTCGGGTCGGCAAAGGTATCCTTCCTCGAAATCAGGCCATCTTTAATCTCAAACACGTCGACCCCTTCGACCGAGACGCTCGCTTGTGCTTCGCCTGGCATGGCAAAGCCGCCAGGAAGCGGGAACGGTCCGGCCAGCGAACCAGTAATGCGCCAGCCTGCGACAGCCAGCCCACCCGCGACACGAAGGGAGAGCAGTTCCTCGTTGAAGTCCGGGAAAATGGCGTAAATGGTATGCAGGGCATCAATCATTCCCTGATGCCCCACTACCGGTTCAAAGCCATGAATGTGAAAACGGTATTCGATCGAAGGATGCAGGGTAGCCAGTAGCCCTTCCCCGTCCTTGCTGTTCAATGCGCTAAAGAAGTCCTGTACCAGGCGTGTTTCTGCCCCAGTCGAACTGCTACCATCGATCACTGCAGGCTCACCGGCCATGTGGTCCTCAAGTGCGAAAATAAATATATTTATATAGTGTCTATATTTTTATATTTTGTCTACATTTAATTGCAGACCGTATATTTCCGCCACCGAGACCGGTGAGCGAGCGTGGCGATAGCTATAGACACGGCTTAGTCAGCACGCTGCCATCATGGCGCGTGCCAGGAGTAAAAGGGCGGGTGGACGAACAAATACCCAGGAAGGAATCTTGACCTCAAACAGCGCAAATCAAAACAACCCGGAAGAGCCACAGCTAGGATTGCGAGAGCGCAAGCGGCTGAGAACGCGCAACTCGATACTGACTGCGGCCCAGGAACTCTTCAGCCAACATGGCATCGATGGAACCGCCATGGAGACCATCGCAGAGATGGCGGATATCAGCATTGCCTCCCTTTACAACTATTTCCCGTCCAAGGATGTGTTGCTGGCGGAGATCATCGAACAAGGCATTCGCGAATTTACCGGCACAACAGACCACGTGTTCCGTAAGAAGCACAACGACGCCATTGCGGGATACGTTGCGCTTTCCAAGTGCCACTTCCAGTGGTTCGACACCGTGGATCGCAGCTGGCTGCGGCGTTTTTCGGCCCATGCCCTGATGCGAGTTGACTCCGCGAGTGAAAGTTACAGCAGCATAGAATCACTGCTGCAGGAACAGGTACATCGGATGAGTGAAGCGCTGGAACAGCAGGGTGTCCTGCACCAGCAGGAAACAGATACGGCCACACTCAGCCGGCTTATCTGGTCTATAGCGAACGCGGAGTTTTACGCCTACGTTGTGGACGAAAAACTGAGCTGCGCCGATGTCTGCAAGCGGCTATCAGTTTTCTTCGGCCTGATTGAGCCGCTGCGCAAGTAGCCTACGCCTGAGCAACTGCCGGGTAATCCAGCTCTTCCTGTGCAGCTTCGATAGCCTTACGCAAGGTGCTCACAATAAAGTCTACATCGTCGCGGGTAATAATCAGCGGCGGCGACATCACGTTAAGATTGACGATCGGCCGCAGGATCAACCCCATGGCGTCGGCGTGATTCGACACCACCTTGCCGACATCCAGCTCTTCAGGAAACAACTCCCTGGTCTGCTTGTTTTTGACGAACTCCACACACATCATCATCTTGTGGCCGCGTACGTCTCCAACGATATCGAGGTCCAGCAGAGTTCTTAGCTGTTCTTCAAAGTACGGGCCTACTTCGTTGACGTTGTCGAAGAGCTTTTCTCGCTCCATGATCTCGATGTTCTTGATTGCCGCAGCACAGACAACGGGATGGCCAGAGTAGGTAAAGCCGTTTGCAAAGCAGCGGCCTTTTCCCTCCTCGCTGATAATGTCGTGAATCCGATCGGAGTAGAGCGTAGCCCCGATAGGCAGGTAACCCGAGGACAGCCCCTTGGCTGTAGTGATGATATCCGGCGTTATACCGAACACATCCTCAGATGCGAACCAGTGGCCCAGGCGTCCAAAGGATGTCACCACCTCATCCGACACGTAGAGGACGTCGTGCCGCTGACAGATCTCCCAGGTACCCTGGTGATAGCCAGCCGGGGGTACAATCACCCCACCGGCGCCCATGATCGGCTCGGCAAAGAATGCCGCCACCTTGTCGGGGCCGATTTCGAGTATCTTGCTTTCCAGCTCGGCAAGCAGCTGCCCAAGAAACTCCTGCTCAGAAACACCCTCAGGCGCGCGGTAATAGTCCGGCGCCGAGACATGGTGAATCGTGTCGGTCTTGAAGCGAAACTCCGGCGGGTGATCACCTTTCTTGCCGCCAATGGACATGGAGAGATAGGTGGAGCCGTGGTATGAGTTGACCCGGGAAATGATGTGCTCTTTATCCGGCTTGCCGCGACAGGCCTGGTAGTACTGGATCAACCGGTAAGCCGAGTCCACCGCCGTAGAACCACCCGTGGTGAAGAACACGTGGTTGAGGTCTCCCGGTGCCAATTCCGCCAGCTTCGCTGCCAGCTGGGCAGCCGGTACATTGGTCATATCGACAAAGGGGTTGGAGTAAGCCAGCTTCATAACCTGGTCAGCGATGGCCTGCGCCATTTCTTCACGACCAAGGCCGATATTGGTGCACCAAAGTCCACCCACCGCATCCAGGTAGCGTTTACCGTTGACGTCTTCAATATAGGCGCCATCGCCCTGCGAAATTGCCAGGGCACCTTCATGATTGAAGCTGTCAAAAAATGCCCAGGGATGTAGCAGGTGGTCTTTGTCCTGTTGCCAGACCAGCCTGGCGTCGGGGCCGTTGCCAGCGCCGTCTTGCGATTCCACCTGCGTAGTCATTCTCTGCTCCCAGATTCAACGATCAGTGCATGTTGTGCACGAGATTCCAACACCTCAAGTGTAGGCTCAGCCGGCAGTGCTGAACATAGCGATTGACTCGCTGGAGCGCCAAATAGCTGACAAGCGTTGAACTTCTGTACAACCAGGATTATCGCTGGTGAGCCGCTTTAGCGTATTGCTCATCCACATGCGCCGCAAAGTCTTCTCCGTAGGCGAATTTCATCGAGTCCCAGAACCGTTTCGGCAACCGCTGCGTGACGCTTCCGGAAAAGGCCCGGTCCCAGTCATCCCAGGCGCCATCTGCCATCAAACCGTCCAGCGAGCGATAGTAGGCTATTTCCCACATGTTCACCTCCCGGCGCAGATGCATCTTGAGCTGGTGTTCCTGAATAGGCGACAACGCCAACCCAGCTTCCGCGCGCCACATCACCTCTGCGAGCGGCGGCTCGGTGGCTTCATCGGCGAACATTTCCTCATGCATTTTGTAGAGGAAGTTCTCATTACTGGCCGCCATTATCGTGCTGCTGCGAGAGACATTGAAGGCCAATAACAACATTGAGCAGACAACTGCCACAGTGCCTATCAGGTCCAGGGCGCTAGACACGCTGAGTTTTGATTCTGAGGGCATATCCGGTATCCAGGAATAAACATGGGCTTTAGCTTCGCATATTCTTTTGGTTTTGGAAGCCTGGCTGGCCGCGCCTGGCCGGCCGCGCCTGGCTGGCCGCGCCTGGCCGGCCGCGCCTGGCCGGTCGCGCCTGGCCGGTCGCGCCTGGCCGGTCGCGCCTGGCGAGAGCCTGCCTCTCTTTTCAAGTATGACCGTACAGGCATCGCCAGGCAGGATTCTAGTGCCGCAAAAAAGTAAAACGCCCTGACCATTGCTGATCAGGGCGTTGACGTTTGGAAGCCTGGCGATGACCTACTCTCACATGGGGAAACCCCACACTACCATCGGCG
>JANQIO010000074.1 GCA_028282105.1 Halieaceae bacterium
GTGGATACCATCGCCTGCCTGTCAGTCAACGACGCTTTCGTCATGGGCGCCTGGGGCGAGGCGCAGAATGCCTCCGAGATTCTGATGCTCGCCGACGGCAACGCCGAGCTGACCGAGGCTCTCGGCCTGGTACTGGACGGCAGCGGCTTTGGCATGGGTACGCGCAGCCAGCGCTACGCCATGGTTGTCGACGACGGCACCGTCACCCACCTCAACGTCGAGCCCGGCGCCGGCATCGAGGTCAGCTCCGCTGAAGCGATGATGGAACTGCTGTAACATCCGCACACCCTGCCCCGGACGGACCCGGGGCAGGTCTCTTCTGGACCGCCGCGCTGTCATCAGAATAACGATAAGGAGACTGCCATGAGCGACCGCAGCAATTTTGGCCACGACACAACCACCGACCAGGTGCTGGAAGGCATCGACCTGACCGAGGCCCGCGCCCTGGTCACTGGCGGCACCGCCGGCCTGGGCGTGGAAACCGCACGCACCCTGGCCGCCCATGGCGCCGCCGTCACGCTGACGGCGCGCGATATGACCCGCGGTGAGGCGGTGGCCGCCGATATCCGCGAATCCACGGGCAACCGGGCGGTGGACGTGATGGAACTGGAATTGGGTTCGCTGGACAGCATCCGCGCCTTCACGGACAACTATCTGGCGCACTACGACAGCTTCAATATTCTTATCAATAACGCCGGCATCATGGCCTGCCCCGAGGGCAGGAGCAAGGACGGCTTCGAGCTGCAGTTCGGCACCAACCACCTGGGCCATTTCCTGATGACCAACCGCCTGGTGCCGGCGCTGCTCAAGGGTGCGCCGTCGCGAGTGGTCGCTCTCAGCTCGCGGGCCCACCATATGTCGCCAGTGGATTTCGACGACCTGGACTTCTCCCAGCGCGGCTACAACAAGTGGGCGGCGTACGGCCAGTCCAAGACCGCCAATATCCTGTTTGCCGTTGCCCTGGATGCGCGCCTCAGGGAGCGCGGCGTGAGGGTGTACGCGGTGCATCCCGGAGTCATCGAAACCGAACTGGGCCGCCACATGGACGAGGAAGATCGGGCCCTTATCAACGCCCGCGCCGAACAGATCGGCAACTGGACCCTCAAATCCACTGCCGCCGGCGCGGCCACATCGGTGTACGCCGCTACCGCGCCGGAGCTCAAAGGCCAGGGTGGCGTCTACCTTGAAGATTGCGGTGTCGCGCCGATCGAAAACGAATCTACCAGCCATGGCGTGCGGGCATACGCCCTGGAACTGTCCACGGCCGACCGCCTGTGGGAGGTCTCCGAGCAGCTGGTGGGCGAATCCTTCAACCACCGCTCATAGCCCCCGAACCCACTCGCCCGCCCGGTGGCGGCCCCGCAGCCGGGGCGGGCGCGATCCATGCTGTTAATTGACGCTGTTGACAATTAATTCGACGCGCCCATAATTGGCAATATTGCCAATTTATAGGACGCAGCGTGGCCAGACCCAGCAAGAAAGCCGAGCGCAGCGAGGAGATCATCGACGCCTACGAGCGCTGCGTGGTGCGCTTTGGCGTCGAGGGCGCCACCTTGCAGAAGGTCGCCGATGAGTGCGGCCTGGCGCGCCCCCTGCTGCACCACTATGTGGGCAACCGGGAGGACCTGTTGCAGGCGCTGGTGGCGCGCTTCACGGCTCGCGGCGAGGCAGAGGATGCCGAGTTCAAGCGCCACCTGCCGGAGACGGATCGCTGCCGCGCCACCATCGAGCTGCTATTCGATGCCCGCTACGCCAGCTCCAGCCACGACACCCTGTTGTACCAGGCGCTGATGGTGGCTGCCCAGCAGCGGCCCCAGCTCAGCCACGTTCTGAGGCAGTGGTATGAAGGCTTTGTCGACGATCTCGACAGGGAGCTCGCGGCCGAGCACCCCCAGGCCGATGCCGGCGCCATTCGCGCCGTAGCCACGGGGATTGTGGCGCTGTACTTCAATGCCGATTCCATGGCCCCGCTGATGCCCGCCGACCGGCTGTTTGCAGAGTCGAGGACGGCGGCCCTGCGTTTGCTGGAGACACTGTGATGGAGTGGTTCAACGCTGCGCTGTCGGCCCAGGCGGTAGCGGATTTCGAAACCTGGCTGGAAGCCTGGGGCGCGCTGGCCTTCATCGGCCTGTTCTTTTTCGAGTTGCTGCGCCTGGCTGTGAAGCGGCGTCTGAGCTGGAAGCTGGCGGGAGACTCGCTGGCCAGCTTTCTCACCTTCGGCTTTCTTATCCTCGTCACCTACGGTCTGATCGCCGCCGCCTATGTCTCGGTGTTCTACTGGGCCTACCTGAATTTCGCCCTGTTCGAGATTCCGGTCACGCCCTGGTCCATCGCCCTGCTGGTGGTGCTGTGCGACTTCGCTTACTACTGGGAACACCGCTTTACCCACCGGGTGGGCCTGGCCTGGGCGACCCACTCGGTGCACCACAGCTCGCCCTACTTCAATATCTCGGTGGCCTACCGCTTTGGCCCCATGGACGGCTTCTGGCCGGTGTTCTTCCACCTGCCGCTGGCGGTGGCAGGCTTTGATCCGCTACTGATCTTCGCCGGCGAGGCCTTTGTGCAGCTTTGCCAGACCATCCTTCACACCCAGCTGATTGGCAAACTGCCGCGCCCGATCGAGTGGCTGATGAACACACCCTCGCACCACCGTGTGCATCACGGTAACAATCCGGCCTACATCGACCGCAACTACGGTGGCATCTTCATTATCTGGGACCGCCTGTTCGGCAGCTTCGCCGAAGAGCGGGAAGCCGTGCAGTTCGGATTGACCGAGCAGATTGATTCGGTCAATCCGCTTACCGTTTACTTCCACGGCTTTATCCGCCTGGCGAGGCGCGCACTGCACAGCGGCTCCTACGGCGAGGCCGCCTATGCCCTGGTAGCGCCGCCGGAATGGACAGTCGGTCAGCGCCGTTCGCCCCTACAGTCCCTGCTACTGCCCTGCGTCCTGATACTGGCCGGCGTGCTGGCCCTGGGCAGCTACCCGGGCAATGCCGAGGACCAGCCGGCGCCGGCTGAGGACAGCCGGGCAGACACACCGCTGTCCGAGACCCAGCTCCGCGAGCTGGCAACGCGCTACTATCGCGCCAGTCTTGCCGGCGACGAAGACAGCGCCTACGCCCAATTTGCCGAAGATGCCTACCTGCACTACAAAATGGATTTCGGCCTGGGCTACGGCAGCATAGAGTTCGCCTTGCGGGTCGATGAAGAGTGGGACGACAGCGATTTTGACGACTATGCGGCCTTCGATCCCGATTACAACATCGTCGCCGTAAGTGTCGATCCTGAGGGCGGCACGGTCGAAGTGGTACGCACCGAGAGCTACCGGTGGGATGGCTATACGGGCAAAATGACAGCGCGGGAAACACTCACTGTGCGCCTCGCAGGCAACACGCCCCGGGTCACGCGTTTTGCGTCAGACCAGGTGTATCGCTGAACACGGGCACCTGGCCGGCTGTATCAGCTACACTGGCGCTGTGTTCAGACGGCGAAGCTCATCATGAAGACTATGCTGACGACCTGGCTCAGCACCGGCACCTTCCTGGGTGCGGTGATTGGCCTGATCGTGTACATCATCAAGCGCGACGCGAATACCGCCGTCATGGCCGGTGCCTTCGGAGCGTTTATCTGTGGGGCAGCCGCTGCAGCGCTAAGCGGCTACATCGACCAGCGGATGTCCGAGCAAGCAGACCCCGATCCGGGGCAGGAGCAGGAATCCCAGTCGGGAAACTAACTCAGCGACTCAGCGCATGAGTGCTCTCGAAGATGCGGTCGGCATTGGCTTCGACAAAGCCCTGGTACAGCGAGCCGTCAGCCTGCTGGTAGCGCCTGGCAAACTCGTAAAAACACCCGGGTATCTCGCGCGCGCCATCGCTGAAGTCAACACTCACCCGATCCGCCAGGATCGAAGACTGCTCCAGCAACACAGCGGGTGAGCCCTTGATCTCTCCGCCAGCGGTGTTCAGGCGGTAGCCTGCTGCTACCAGGGCCCGATTGACCTCCGCTACCGAGCTGTAAGCAGACAGGGCGTTGACGTCGACGGTGAAGTGGTTGGCCCTGAACCCGTGGGCCGCGAGCCAGCCGGCGTACTCGCTCTCCTCCAGCAGCGCCCGGTAGCTGTCGAAGCTGATATCCCAGGGTCGGCCCGACCCGAGGAAAGCGGGATCCAGCGCCGGTGCTGTGGGTAGCTGCTCACACAGCTTCAGCACAGTGCCCCTGAGCTGCTCGCTGCACTCGTCCAGCAACAGTTCGCTGATAAACACTTTGGGCACGCCTGCTTCGGGGTGCCGGTAATAGCGCGCCCTGAGTTTCTTGGCGCGGAATCGGTACTCATCACCAACCACAAAGCCCAGGTGGGTAAAGAGGGGGTGTAGCGCTTCCAGGCCAAGCGCCGGTGTGGCGAAGGTACGCAGGGCGATATGGTCGTTGACGATCGGTTCGCCTGCTCCCAGCAGGCTGTGAATGCTCTCGGCGCTGGGCGCGTGGAGGAGGAAGTCCGTCCACAACAGGTCAAAGAATTCGGCGGCTTGCACGATGGGGTCCCGGGTTGCTTGCTCCGGCTATTGTGGCGCAAGTGCTACGCAAGCCGCCAGAAACAGATGCTGGCCACCACCAGCACCCCCAGCATGTTGAGGGCAAAGCCCTCCTTGACCATGCGCTGTACGGTGATTTTGCCGCTGCCATACACCACGGTGTTGGGGGCCGTGGCCACCGGCAACATGAAGGCACAGCTCGCGGTCATGGCCGCCGGCACCATCAACACTTCCGGCGGAATATCCGCGGCCAGGCCCGCGGCCGCGAGAATGGGCATCAGCAGGGTCGTGGTGGCGACATTGCTGGTGGTTTCGGTCATAAATGTGACTACCAGGCAGATAATGCCCATCAACAGCCACAGGGGCAGGTAGTTTAGCGAGGCCAGCCACTCTCCCAGCACACTGCTGAGGCCGGACGCCACAAAGCCCTTTGCGAGGCAAATACCCCCTGAGAACAGGATCAACACCCCCCAGGGAATGGTAACGGCCTGTTCCCAGTTCAGCAGCCGCTCGCCCTTGCCGTTGGGGATCATGAACATCAGCACCACCGCCAGCAGCGCCACCGAGGCATCGTTGGCCATGGGCAGGTCCAGCCAGGCGCGCCAGCCGCCGAAGGGCTCGGTGCGCGTCACCCAGGCCAGCGCGGTGATGGCAAACACCATCATTACCCGCTTCTCCTCGACCCGCCAGGCGCCGGACTCGGGCAGGTCGACGTCGCTGCTGCCACTGAGCTTCCGGGTCAGCCACAGGCCCATCAGCGGCACCATGACCAGCACCACCGGAAGGCCCCAGCTAATCCACTGCCCAAAGCTGATCTCTCCGCCGGTGGTCTCACTGTAGATCTGCATAAAAATCAGGTTGGGAGGGGTACCGATGGGAGTGGCGATCCCTCCCACACTGGCGGCATAGGCCATGCCCAGCAGCAGTGGTACAGCCAGCGCCTCGCCCCGGGCCCGCTCGATGATGGCCATGGCCACCGGCAACAGCATCAGGGTGGTGGCGGTGTTGGAGATCCACATACTCAACACCGCCGCTGCCGCCATGAACCCGAATACCAGGCGTCGATCACTATCGGCACCAAACAGCCGCATCATGTTCAGCGCCACGCGCCGGTGGGCGCCACTGGTTTCCATGGCTCGGGAAAGAATAAACCCGCCCAGCAACAGCAGAATCAGGGGGCTGCCATAGGCAGCGCCGACCTGGGCCGGTGTCAAAACGCTCATCAGGGGCAGGACCGCCAGCGGCAGCAGAGAAGTCACTGGAATCGGTACCGGCTCGAAGATCCACCACACCACACACCAGGTGGCGACCAGTGCCGTGACGGCAATCTCCCGCGAGTAGCCAGCCTGCAGCATAGCGGCCATCACCAGCGCCGCCAGCAGAGGCCCGGCGAACAGTGCGACGAGTCGAACCCGGGGCGCGCTCATGGAGACAGCGTCAGCGGAAACTTGATGATGCGGTCCCCGGCGTAGGAACCGATGTACAGGTGGCCAGCGGCGTCTACCGCCACCGTGGCGCCGCCCATCGGCGGCCCTTCTCGCTCCAGGACAACTTCGGTTTCAAGACTGTTCGGGTCGATGGCGACAATCCTGAAACGCAGGTCCACCGGCGCACCGTCGCTGCCCGGCAGGCCGTCGACGATGGCGCGCAGGCGATCGTCATGGCTGGCCACCAGCAGCCGCCCCCGGCTGTCCCAGGCCGAGTTGTCCGGGCGGGAGATCTTCAGGATCGACAGGGGCTCTCCGCCGTCCAGCCGGTACTTGCGCACCTCGCTGCCAAGGTAGGCGTTCAGGTAGAAATGCTGTTCATCCGGCGCAATCGCGATGCCGTTTGCCATGCGCACGCCGGTACCCGGCACCGTCTCAAAACCGGATGCAGGCCGCCAGCGCTGCACGTGGCCCGTCTCGGAACCCGCCAGGGCCTTGATAGCGCCCCAGGTCTGGGCATTGCGGTCGAACATGTGCGTGGCGAGGAAACCGCCATCCGAGAGCGCTACCACATCGTTAAAAAACAGCGGTTGCGGTGTCATCACGCAGCCGCGCCATACCGCCACCGGCAGCGCATCACGTGGTTCCAGAATTTCAAA
>JANQIO010000076.1 GCA_028282105.1 Halieaceae bacterium
GCCGATCAACACGCTGGCAGCAGCGGTCAGCACCACCGGGCGTATTACCCACGTACGCGACCCGGAGACCGGCAGCCACCTGGACCGCATGTCACGCTACTGCCGGCTGATCGCCAAGGCGGTGGCAGACAAGTTCGACCTGTCCGACAGCTACATCGAACACATTTTCATGTTTGCGCCGCTGCACGACATCGGCAAGATTGGCATCCCCGACAGCATCCTGTTGAAGCCGGACAAGCTCAACGATGCCGAGATGGGCATTATGAAAAGTCACGCCAAAGTCGGCGAGGGCATCATCAACGACCTGATCGATAATTTTGGTCTGCAGAGTTTCGAGCACACGGAGATGCTGCGCAACATCACCGCCTATCATCACGAGGCCATCGATGGCACCGGTTACCCCCATGGCATCAAGGGCGATGCTATCCCACTGGAGGCGCGTATCGTCGCTGTGGCCGATGTGTTCGATGCGCTCACCAGCTCGCGCCCCTACAAAGACGCCTGGAGCAACGCCCACGCCGTGGACACTCTGATGAGCATGGCCGGCAAGCGGCTGGATGCAGACTGCGTGATGGCGCTGCTGACCCAGATGGACGAGGTGGAAGAGATTCAGCGGCAGTTCGGCGAAGACACCTTCGGCTAAGCCGCTCGCAGCCAGGGCACCCCCGGACACACCACGCTAATCCAGCCTGACCGCCACCGACTTGAAGGCCGGCGTTTTGCTACGCGGGTCCGTTTCCCTGCCCACCAGGGCGTTGGCCTCCGGATAGTAAACCATCAGATTGCCAGCGGGCAGTTCGAAGGGCAGTACCTCCACGCCTTCCATGCGCCCGGTTGAGGAGGCGAGATTGACCCGGTCTCCGGCGGTCAGCCCTTCCCGGGCAAGATCTTCCGCCCCCATGTACACCACCCAGCGATGTTCGGCGCCGCGGTAGCTGTCTTTCTCTTCATAGATAATCGAATTGAACTGGCCTTCACTGCGCACGCTCATCAACCGGAAGGGGTAGTCGGCGTCCGGCCTGAAGCCCTGTCCAACACTGTGGGACCGGAAGCGGGCTCGGCCGTCGTCGGTATTGAACTGCGGTGCGTGCAACACCCGACCGCGAATATGGAACTCCTGGCGCGCCACGTCGATATCGCGCAGCGCTTCCATGCCCGGCACGGTGGCGGCGATGGCCTCGCGGATGCTCCGGTGCGAACGGAAGGCAGCGAAGTCCAGCTTGCCCGCGGGCAGCAGGCCTTCACCGAGGTCACACAGCACATCCACCTCCGGGCGCGCATGGGCCAGGCGTGTGATCCCGCCTTCGCTGAGGCGCACATAGTTGAACATGGATTCCTGGGTGGTGGGCTGGCGCTCCTCGTCGCGGGCCGTCACCGGCAGGATCAGCGCCTCTGAATTGTCCAGACCACACACATGACCGCGATTCAGGGTAGTGGTGAGGAACACTTTAAAGCCAATGCGATCCATGGCATCCGCGGCCCAGTGAGAGTCGGGCGTGGCCTCATAGAGGTTGCCGCCCATGATCAGGGCGGCGTCTATCTCGCCACCGTGGGCAGCGGTCAGGCAGGCCAGGGTATCCATGCCTTTCGTGGTGGGCAGCGTCACCTGCAGTTCCCGCTCGATGTTGTCAAACACCGCCTGTGGCAAAACCGGCTTCACGCCGATGGTGCCAATGCCCTGCACATTGCTGTGCCCACGCAGCGGCAGCAGCCCGGCACCCGGCCGGCCTACCATCCCGCGCAGCAGGGCGAGGTTACTGATGGCCTCGATGTTTTCCACGCCGTGGCGATGGTGAGTCATGCCCATGCCCCAGGCAAACACGGCATTCTCTGCAGCAGCGTAACGCTCGGCGACCCGCAGAATATCCTCGTGTGCCACACCGGTGGCCGATGTGATAGCGACCCAGTCAGCCGCTTCCAGCTGCGCCAGGTAGTCCCGAAAGCCCGTGGTGTGCTGATCAATGAAGTTGTGCTCGATAGCGCCTGCTTCCAGCAGCGCTTTACCGATACCTGTGAACAGGGACAGGTCGCTGCCGATATTGGGCTGCAGGTAGTCCGAGGCAATCCAGGTGCCGCCGCTCAACAGGGAACGCGGGCTTTTCGGTACCGCGAACCGAATAAGGCCGGGCTCACGCGCAGGATTAATCACCACCACGTCACCGCCCCGCTCCCGAAGGTGCTGAAGCTGGTGCAGTAACCGCGGGTGGTTCGAGGCCGGGTTGGCGCCGATCAGGAAGAACAGGTCACAGTGCCCGAGGTCCGACAGCTCCACCGTCGCGGTGCCGGTACCGATAGTCTGTCGCAGGGCGACCCCGGTGGCCTGGTGACAGTAAAAAGAACAGTTGTTGACGTTGTTGGTACCGTACAGGCGCGCCAGTAGCTGCAGCAGGAAGCCCGCCTCATTGGAAGAGCGGCCCGAGGAATAGAAAAAGCTGCGCTCGGGGGCTGTTGCTCGGAAGCGCGCCACCGCATGCTGCAGAGCCCAGCCCCAGTCCACCGGCACCAGCCGCTCACTGCCGGCTGCCTTGTAAAGCGGTGTATCCAGGCGCCCCAGCCGCTCCATTTCACGTCCGCTGAGTTCGTGAAAATCACTGAGGCTGTGTGCAAATACCTGGTGGGGAATCGGTGGCTGAATATCCGTGGACTGGGCCTGAATACTCTTGTTGCAGACCGAAGGAAACTCGTCCAGCTCGTTGGTCATGCCACCGCGCTGGCCGCCCATACCCAGGCCGCAGGCCTTGCAGGCATTTTTGCTGGACAGCGCCTTGGCGCTGTTCAGCAGGCCGATGCGCGTGACGGTACCCAGGGTATAGAGGATTTTCTTGGTACCCCCGCCAACGATCAGCTCGGCTTCCTGGGGTTTCTTTTCCATGCTTCAAGCCTACGCCGGGGCGTGACTGTTGCCACTACCAAAAATCGGGTGCAGCGACGTGTTGCGAGCGCCTGGCCTTACTGCCCTAACAAGCCTGCTCGCAGGGCTCGGGCCTGGGACTGAATGCGCCGAGTGTTCTCGGGCCCCATGCGCAGCAGCTGTTTATGCAATTCCGGCAGGCGCTCCAGGCGCGGGTCTTCGAACTTGTATACCGCCTCGACCTTACGAATTTCCAGCACCGCTTCCTCCACCGGCGCCGCCAGCACGGCATCGAGGCCGCGGATCAGGGCATTGTCGAGTTCGTCCGCCTCATAGCCCAACATGGCATAGGCCTCTTCAAGCAGTGGGCGAAAGCGGTGGAAGCTCGCTACCAGCAGCTCGGTATCCAGAGATTCTATGGTTTGGGCGTAGGCGTTATAGCGAGCATACCCGGCGGGATCCATCACCGCCTGGCTGCCGCGCTTGCGCACCGCGAACTTGCCCTCTGGCGGCAGCACCGGCAGCAGCTTGTACTGTAAAACGCCGCGGCTGAGTCCGTCGAGCACGGCGACGCCGCGCTCCACCAGGTTGTCCGCCTGCAGCACCGACGCCAACGGGCCGGAGTTGAGCTGACGGGCAAACTGCTCACGCAGTACCGCGTCGCTGGTCTCCAGGGTGAGCGTCGGCTCGGGTGGCGGGGCCGGCTGCGTGGCGACAGCGGGGGCAGGTTCCGGCGCAGGTTCAGGGGCGGGTGGCGGAATATCGGGTACCGGCTCAGCTTGTGGCTCCGGCAGAGTGGCCGGCAGTTCAGCCACGGGCTCCGGTGCCGGCGCCTCGGGCGCGCCGGGTGAAAACCACCAGACCGCCAGCACCACGAGCACCACCAGGCCAGCGAGGATAGGCACCAGCGGTGGGCCTCCGCCATAGCCGGGATCGCTGGTTCGCTCGTTGGGGTCTGCCTGCATGTTATCGCTCCTTGCCGGGTACTCTACACCAGCCTAGCACGGCCGGCCGCTGCTACTGCTTGGAGTGCCGAAAAAGCAAAGAGTGCCGTGGAAATCAGGGATTTACTGCCTGCGCATGCCATGTGCCCTGCTGGAGAGCCGAGACCTGGCGGCGCTGGGGATCGGGCCGAAGCTGCAGGTGGTCTACTCGCTCCGGCGCCAGTTCCAGCAGCAGGAAGCTGGAAGGTGGCAGATTCGATTCAGCGATGGCTTCAGTCTCTGCCAAGGGTGCGCCCGGCGCCGGCCAGAAAAACTGCGTGCGGGCGGCCTCAGACATCGAGTTCCAGAGTGAACTGCACGCCGCCGAACCTGGTCCGGCGGTACCGTGTAATTCTATCGAGCCGCGAATGCGGAACTGCTCGCGGCTGCGGGTGAAGTACCAGCAGATTTCGCCGCGGCTGGCAGCCGCCAACTGCGCCACTTTGGCGCTGCGCGCATCGGTGGCCACCTGCAGACGTTGATCATCGTCGCTGAAGCCACGAAACACCACGGTACGGTTGGCGGGCCAGCCGGCCTCGTCGACAGTGGCGAGTTGGAAGTAACGGTGGTGGGCATCGCCGCGATTGCGGCGCAGGGCGTCGTGCAGCGCATCGCGCCAGTAGTAATCCAAGCTTGTCTCCGATGTTTTAGCTGACTCCGAGGATCATACGTGGAAGCCCGGAACCCGAACAGCCGCGCCAGGTCCGTTGCCAAACAGTGCAGGGAGACAGGGGCCCGCGCTGCGGGCCCCGGCGGACTAGCGGACCGAGGCGTACACCTCATCACCCCAGCCAATCAGGGTGTCGTTCTTGAAGACCAGCGGCGTGGTTTCGTCGCGGGTGGTGTCGCCATCGGAATGACGGTGGCGGGTGCGGAAGAACAGAACCCGGTACTCATCGCCCTCTCGAGTGTAGGCCTCGGAGAAACTCGGCGTGCCAAGCCGGCCCACCACCGTGCTGCGCTCCATGCCGATATCCAGATTGGCAATCGCCTCGCTGTTACGCTTCTGCTCGCGCTCCCAGTCGCTGCTGCCCACCCAGCCGGGTTCACCATTGACGATAACGCAGCCGGACAGGGCCAGGGTCGTTGCCAGGGCGGTGGTGATCAATGTCAGTCGTTTCATGAGTTTCTCCTTGGTACCGCGGTGCGCCACGACATCGGCGCCCACTAATATGGTGTTATATTGCACCATATCACCATGCATGGCAACAGGGTCGGCTGCGGCATGTGTAGAGAAAATTCTGCAGGGGATACCCGGGCCCATATGCCGGCCCGGATAATTCAGACGTGCATCAGGCGGGCGAGGGTTTCGGAACGATCGCGCAGGGTCATGCTGAGTGCCTTGGCCAGGGAGCGCAGGATTTTTACGCCAATCTCCGGTTGCTCTGCCACCAGCTTGTCAAAGTCATCACGCTTGAGGATGAGTACCTGGGTCTCGGTGGCCGCTACCACGTCCGCCGAGCGGGTGAGGCCATCGATGATGGCCATCTCACCCACCGATTCACCCTTGCCGATGGTGGCGATTGTGGTGTCGCCATCGTCGGCACGCTTGATCACCGATAGCTCACCTTCAACGACAAAGCAGACAGAGCGACCACTGCTGCCCTGCTTGTAGATCACCGTGCCCTGGTCGAGTTTCTTGAAGATGAGCCACTTCTGGATTTCCTGGACTTCTTCCACGTTCAGGGAATCGAAAAGCGCCATCTCAGAAATGAGAAAACTCTTCGAAAGTTGCATAACTTGCCTCTTCTGGTCGTCCGGCCCCTGGCGGTACGACAGTATGTGAACAGGGTCCCGTTCGCGGTCCTGCAAGTATACGGATAAAAAACACGGGAGCGCCCTATAAACCCAGGCGACTGGCCACCTCTGTGACCCGCCTCTCATTTAGCCTCGCCATGGGACGGCAGACCTGCATCAGCGCAGGCGACTTGCTGCGCAAATACAATAGCGGGTTTCCTAAATTACTGCCAGCAGGGTAAGCCCCAGGGCCGACAGTGTGGCGGCGATCAGGGCGTAGGGGATTTGGGTAAGGGCGTGTTCCATGACACCACAACCGGAGCCCTGGGCGGCAAGCACGGTGGCGTCGCTGTAGAAGCAGGCGTGGCTGCCGAAGGCGCTCGCCGACATCAATGCGCCCAGCGCCAGCGGCGCACTCACGCCCACCGCTTCGGCCAGGGGCATAACGATGGGGATGGCAATGGCAAAAACGCCCCAGCTTGAGCCGGTGGCAAAAGAAATCAGCGCCATCGTGAAAAACACCACCACCGGCAGTAGCGCCGCGGTCATGTAGGGCTGCAGGTTGCCGATCACATACGCCGGCAGACCGAGGCGATCATTCACGTCCTTGAAGATAAAGGCAACGATGACAATAGTCAGCGCCGGCACCATCACTTTGATACCTTCGAGTACGGCATCGAACATGTCCGACCAGGCCATCAAGCGTTGGACGCCGTAGAGAATAATCGTGGCGGCCACCGCCACCAGGATGCCGATCTGCACATCGAGATCCGCGTAGATGCTCACACCCAGCAGCACCACGATAGGCAACAGGAAGTGGTAGAGCTCTATCTGCTTGCCGTGATCGACTTCCTCGAAGTGAAACTGTTCTGTCTGCACCGAGGCAGGTCCCTCCGCCGCGCGCGCCTGGGCGGCGCGCATCGGCCCCAGCGCGGGTATGCGGCCGGTGGCCACCAGCGGCACCATGAACAGCGCGATCCAGGGGTACATCATGTAGGGAATAGAGCTGACGAACAGCGACATGCCCTCGCCCGCCGGCACCACATCGGAGACCTCCAGCACACCGGCAAAGAACACGGCCCAGGTAGATACCGGTACCAGCATGCACATGGGCGCCGCCGTGGAGTCCACCACATAGGCCAGCATCTCACGAGACACGCGAAACCGGTCGGTGACCTTGCGCATCGCCGAACCCACCGCCAGCGCGTTGAGGTAGTCGTCGATGAAGATCACCAGCCCCAGCGCCCAGGTGTATAGCAAGGCAGTGCCGGAGCTGTTAGCGCGGGCGGCCAGCACCTGGCTGAACGCGGAGGCGGCACCGACTCGCATCAGCAGCGTAATCAGGCTGCCCATCAGGCCGCAGACGATAATGACCCAGGCGATGGTTTCCTCCATCATCACCTCGAGCAGAATCGCCGAGAAGTTGCCGATGGCGTCCGCCGGGCCCAGCAGGATGAGACCGGCGAACACGCCTGCCAGCAGGGATTCGATGGGGCGGCGACTGAAAATCGCGGTGGCAATCGCCACCAGCGCCGGGATCAGACTGGTCCAGCCAGCGGAGTCCATTCCTTAGGGAGCCTCTGTCAACGGAATGATGCGTTGACGTTCTCCCGACCAGGAGTGCATCAACCCTTGCACAACTTATTTTTGCAGCGTCCAGTATATGACAATTCGCCCCCCTCGCTAGGGGTCAGTGAGGCATGCCAGGGTAGCGCTGACCGCCGCCAGCAGGGAGCGGATATCAGCAGGACGCGACAGCCGGTGGTCACCGCCCTTGATCAGCTCGACCTTGATATCACTGCCAGTAATTGCCTCGGCGATGGCCAGCGAGTGCTGCCAGGGCACGTCGGTGTCCGCCTGGCCGTGCAGCAGCCGAACCGGAATATCGAGTGCGATGGGGGCGTCCAGCAGGCAGTGGGACTCCGCCTCATCGAGAAAGCCCGCCTCGATGCGATAACTCGATTCACCCGGATAGTGACTGGGCATGTCATAAAAACCGCAGCGCTCGAACTCAGCGTGGGCATCACTGTTGAGAATGTGTTCGCGCATCCAGCGCGTGAAATCGGGCGCGCTGGCAACGCCCACCAGTGCGACTGCAATCTCTGGCCGCGCCAGCGCCGCCAACAGAGCCATCCAGGCACCCATCGATGAGCCCACCAGCAGCTGTGGACCCGAGACCACCTCGTCCAGTATGGCAAGGGTATCCTCCGACCAGCGCCCGATGCGGCCGGCAGCCGCCACGCCCTCCGACGCGCCGTGGCCGAAATAGTCGAAGCGCGTAAACTGTCGGCCAGCATCGACACACCAGGCTTCCAACGCCAGGGCCTTTTCCCCCTGCATGTCAGAGTGAAAGCCCGTGCAGAATACGACGCCAGGACTGCCGCCCGGGGAATGACAGTAGGCGAGGCGGCTGCCGTGGGTGGTCTCAAGGTACTCGGGTTTCGCCATCGCGGTGTGCGTCCTCATTCTGTCGAGGCATCAGCATACCGGGACGACGCCGGCGAACAAGGCGCGACCCAAGCGGAACTATCAGCAATTCCCCCGGGCCAGTTCGCATTCAGTCAAGTGCTCGCTAGAATGGGCGGGATACATTCACTTGCGCCGGCAGCGGCGACGGGAGGCAGGCTGTGGTAGCAGTCTTGAAACAGGTGCTGGATGCACCCACGCGGGAGTCTATCGTCGCCGACATGGCGCGGGCGCCGATGATGGACGGGCGCCAAAGCGCCGGCACCCTGGGCCAGGATCTCAAGTCTACCCAACAGGTCGACGCCAAGTCAGAGATTTACCGCGGCATGCTGCAGCGGGTCATGAACGCCTTTCAATCCCATGGTGAGTTCAACAAGCACGCCATACCGCGGCGCATTCTGCCGCCGCTGTTTGCACGCTACGCCGAAGGCGCCTTCTACAAGCGCCATGTGGACAATGCCTTCATGGGGCCTTTCCCCAGCATGCGCACGGACATGTCGATCACCGTATTCCTCAACGAGCCCGACGAGTACGAGGGCGGCACGCTGTCGCTGGAAACACCGTTCGGCGTGCAGGAGTATCGTTTAGACGCCGGCGACGCCGTGCTCTACCCCACCCACTACCCGCACTGGGTAAGCGAGGTGACCAGCGGCGCCCGCCTGGCTATCGTCACCTGGATAGAGAGTCTGGTGCAGGATCCCATGCAGCGGGACGTTGCTGCAGATATGGCCGACCTGATGGAGTGGGCTATCGAGAATGATATCGAACAGGACGTGCTGCTAAAGATCGAAAAAGCCCGGCTCAATCTGCTGAAGATGTGGGCCAAGACCTGACTTAAAGCAGCTCTGCGTACAGCGGACCCAACTGTTTCTCATAGCGCCGCCAGGCACCCACTGCCGCTGCCGACAGCGGCTTTCTCACCTGCGCCAGGCTGGCGGTAGCTACCGGGCTGGCGCTGCGGTGGAACTCCTGCCAGTGCGCCGGGCGTTCCAGCCCGGCATGGGAAAACAGCGCCGCCGTGCCGGTGTCGGGCTCGGTTACCAGGGTCTCGTAGTCGAGCACGGTGATGCGCTCGCCCAACACCTCCAACCAGTGCTGGCACAGGTCATCGAGGCCGCGCAGGTAGGCGAGGCAATCTTCCAGTCGCTGGGCCCATTGGTTGCCGGAGATGCGCGAGCGAAAGCAGGACCAGGCCACGTCCCGCGGGTCTCGCCGCAGCCAGATGAAGCGGGCTTCCGGCAACAGCACCGCTGCGAGCCCGGCATAGTTGTGATTGAGCAGCGATTTATCGGTGAATCGCTTGCCGGCACTGAAACGCCGTCGCACACCGTTGAGGTAGGCCTGGGCCATCTGCTGCCAGTCGCGGCGAGCGAGCTGATCGGCGCGCTCCATGTCCGGCGGCTCCATGCTGGCCAGAGGCAGCGAGGCCACCCGCATCAACATATGTTCACCGGTGGCGGTCACGCCGGCGGCGGTGGTGAGAATCTGTTCGACCAGCGTGGTACCGGAGCGCGGCGCCCCGAGCACAAACACCGCACCCTTACCGCCTGCGGGATTCGCCAACCGGGTGATGCGGTCGGCGCTGAAGCTGCCCTGCAGGCGCCGGTAGTAGTCGAGCTGTGGCTGCAGGGAAAAGGGCGAAAGTTGGGCCCGCAACTGCGCGCCCGCCTGAACCCGCAAAAACGCCGCGTCGCAGTCGCCCGCCGCATCATAGGCGCGCCCGAGACCGTAACACAACGGGATCAACAGCTGCGGCTTGTCCAGGCTGGCAGCCAGGCTCTCCATGGCTGCAATGTCAGCGCTGAGCTCCTGGTAACCGCCCAGCAGGGCAATCTGCTCCCAGGCGGGCGTGTGTTGCGGCGCCAGCGAAAGTGCCTTTCGATACAGGGACAGGGCCTGCTCGGTCTTGCCAAAACGCGACTGGTAGAGCCCCTCCAGGTAGTAGCCTTCCGCAGCTGCCTGCGGCTGCTCCTGAAGCCTGCGCGCTGCCTGTGCCGCCTCGCGGTGACGGGCCACAGCGCCCAGCGCATGGATGACCGCGATCTGTCGGTGTGGGTCATTGGGCGCCTCATCACGCCAGTACTGCAAGGCCACCAGCGTTAGATCCTGATCACCCAGTGTGGTGGCCAGGTTGGCCGCCCGGCGCCAGTCGAGACCGGTCCGGCCTTTTTTCTGCACAAGCTTCGCCAGGGCGGAGGCGGCCTTGTCCAGGCTGCGCCCCTGGATAAGGCCGGCAATCTGTTCCAGTGAAGTCACAGTCAGCCGATCGTGTCTTTAAACAGGCGCAGCCAGTTAAGGCCGAGCAGCTTTTCCATATCCCCGGTCGACCAGCCTCGTCGATCCAGCACTGCCAGCAGGTTGCGGTAGCGATCCGTGGTGTCCAGTTCGGGTATCCACGGCGGCCAGCGCAACTGGTAGCTCGGTTTAAACCATTTGGTGCGCGGTACAAACCACTCTTCATGGGTGGCCCAGGGCGAAATACCCTGGGGTGGAAAGTCCGTGGAAATGCCGACATGTTCGATACCGGCAATCTTCACGGCGTGCTCAATATGATCGGCGTAGTGCTCGATTGAGGTCTCGCCGCCCGGGTCCGGGCCAATAAAGTAACCCAGGGCTATCATGCCGCTTACGCCGCCCTTGTCGGCACAGGCGCGAATCTGCTCATCGGTCTTGGCGCGCGGGTGACCGGGGCGCACGCTGTCGCACATGGTATGCGTCATGGCGACGGGCCGTTCGGAAAAGGCGATGCCGTCGAAGGTGGTCTGGCGTCCGCAGTGAGACAGGTCAATCAACACCCCCACCTGGTTCATCCGCGCAACCACCTCCAGGCCAAAGTCTGACAGCCCGGCGTTGGTGCGCTCCAGGCAGCCATCCCCTACCAGGTTGCGAAAATTGTAGGTGAGCTGGAAGGCGCGCATGCCCAGGGCGTGCAGGGCGTCGATGTTGGCCACCTCCCCTTCCAGCATGGTCGAATCCTGGAAATTCATCAGCACCGCTGTGCGCCCGGAGGCCTGCGCCCGCTCAAAGTCGGCTGCTTCCAGTGCCAGCAGCAGGGCATCCGGGTGAGTCTGGACACGCTCACGCCACGCCACCAGGGCATCGATGGCAGTCTGCAGATCACTGCGCGGCAGGCTTTCAACGATACCGGAGTAGTTGGCGGCACGGAGTCCGGCGAGGGCGTCCTCGCCCCACTCGCGGCCAAAACACAGCGCGTCGATGACGAGCATATCCTCGTAAGCTCGGCGCTCTGCCAGGGCCGGCCAGGATGGCAGCGCCGATGCTGCCAACAGTGCCAGGCCCTGTTTCAATAGCTGGCGTCTTGAGCGCTCAGTGCTGTTCGTGTCACCGTTCATGTGACCACCCGTATGCCATAACAATAGACAGCAGAGCATAACAATCCCGGCGGCGACTGGTCAGCTTCCTCGATAGAGAAGTGTAGCTTCATAAAAAAACACGAGTTTTCGTGTGTTTAAAGTTGACGGCCCCACCGAGCTTTGGCCGAATACCCGCAAAGAAAAAAGCCACACCAGCTGTTTGGGGATTCTCTGTGCAAGGCTATCTGTCTACCGCGTTGCGCCTGGGGCGCGATGCCTTCAAGTGGGTCATGGACCTGTTCAGCGCTGTGTTCCACCTCCTGCGAGACCTGTTCCGAGGTATTTGGCGCTGGCTGCGCGGCATGCTTCAGGCCATCGTCGGGCTGTGGCGCGCACTGGGGCCACGCTGGGTACGGGTGCTGGTCGTGCTGTTGGTCGCGGTCATCGCCGGCTACCAGGGCCTGTCCCGCCTGCTGGCGCCCAAGCTCACTGAAGAGAGCATTCACGAAGTGCGCTATCTCAACGAAGGTTGGGACCAGGCAGCGCGAGAGCACTATTACTACACGCCCCAGGGTACGGAACTGCTGGGCCTCAATTACGACTGGCTGGTCAACCTGGAGCTGCCGCTCAGCAAACAGCGCCTGGCGAGCGCCGACGCCATGCGTGGCTGGGGTTTTATCGTCGACCCGGGACAGTTACCCAGCGCCGCCAACCCGGGAAACCTGCCGGTCGGCATGACCCGCCATCACAACCCCGATGCGGACGCCCAGCGGCTCGACCTGAGCTGTGCGTTGTGCCACACGGGGGAACTGCACTACCGCGGTGTGGCGCTCCGCGTCGACGGCGGCCAGGCGGTACAAAGCGTCTCTACCGCCAAGCGCGGCGAGTTCATCACCACCCTGGCAGCGGCGGCACTGGCAACCTACATCAACCCCGCCAAGTGGAATCGCTTCGCCGAGCGGGTGGCCGGCACTGATCCGGAAAAGCGGGATCAGCTGCGCTCGGATTTCGGCCAGTTCCTGAAGGGGCTCTGGACCTTTGTACGCGGTGTCGGCGCGCCCAAATGGTACCCGGTAACGGAAGGCCGGGGGCGTACCGACGCGGTCGGTCGTATCGCCAACGTGGTGTTTGGCCGCGACCTGCGCAAGCCCGAGAACTTCCGGCCCGCCAATGCCCCGGTCAGCTATCCGTTCATCTGGGATATCTGGCGCTTTGACTGGGTGCAGTACACGGGCTTCACCAACCAGGCCATGGCCAGGAACGTCGGCGAAGCCCTGGGCGTCCTCGCCCCCATGGCGCTCGTGGACGAGGCCGGGAATCTGCTGCCGGAGGGAGAATTCGGCAAGACCACGGTCAACGTGCACGGAATGCACTGCATCGAAACGGTGCTGCGCGACCTGCAGCCACCACGCTGGCCGGAGGATGTACTCGGCACCATCGATATCGACAGCGCCCGCCGCGGCAAGGACCTGTTTGCCGACCAGTGCGTGTTCTGCCACGGCCCACACCGCTCCAAGCCCTACGAGTGGGTCGTAGCCACCGGCCCCGACAGCAACCCCGCCAAACAGGTTCAGGCCAACTGGCGCTGGGACATGGAGGGCGACATCACCGAGATCGACGGCGCCGACTATCGGGTAGACTGGCGCGAAACCGTCTGGGCGCTGCCCTGGTTGAGCACGGATGTGATTGGCACTGACGCTACCGCGGCAGACAACTATATGGACCGGCGCTATGACGCCACCACCCTGCTGCCGGGCGCTGAACCGGTAGGCGCTGGCGACGGCCTGCAGGTGCTGCTGAACAAGGTGGTGCCTCTGCTGTATCAGCAGAACGGCATCGATGGAACAGAGATTCCCGACTACGATGGGCTGAACGTGCCCTTCCGCATCGTCAACCAGCGGGCCTACAAGTCGCGCCCGCTCCACGGTGTGTGGGCCACGCCACCCTATCTTCACAACGGATCGGTGCCCACCATCCACGACCTGCTGTCGCCGCTGCGCGCCAGGCCCATCACCTTCTATGTGGGGCACAGGGAGTACGATCCCGGCAAGCTGGGCTACGTCACTGACAAGCGGCCTGGCAGTTTCCTGCACGACACCCGTGTCACCGGCAACAGCAACAGCGGCCACCTGTTTACCGACGTTGAGATGCCCGGCCGAATCGGCCGCCGCCTGAGCGAGGCCGAGCGCAGTGACCTGATCGAGTACATCAAAGTGCTGGGCAACCCCGACTTCAGCCAGGCGCTGGGCGGCGACCCGCAGGACTGGTCGCGCTACAGCCCGCCGCCAACGCACAGGGGTGACGCCCACGCCTGCGAACACCCGGAGCTTGCCCATGATGCTACGTAAATCACTGGCATTGCTGTGCCTGCCCTACTGCCTGGCAGGCGCCGCCGAGGTCGACGAATACGGCCTGACTCCGGAACAGCGCGCGGCGGTGGAATCCGCCATTCAGTCAGCCCGGGAAATTTCCCGCCGCGCGGAAGGCGTCAACGGCCTGCCCTACCGCAGGGACGCCCACGCCAAGGCCACCGGCTGCGCACGCGCCCTGTTTTCCGTTAACGGAGATATTCCCGCCCAGTTCCAGCACAGCCTGTTCGCGAGACCGGCGGCGCAGTACCAGGCCTGGGTACGCTTTTCCAACGGCGATTTCCTGGTCCAGGCTGATAGCAAACCGGACGCCCGCGGCATCGCCATCAAAGTCATGAACGTTCCTGGGACGCCGGTGGCCCCGGAATTGGGCGCGCACGGCAGCCAGGACTTCATCATGACCAACACCCAGGCGTTCTTTAACCGCAATGTGTTCGACTACGCAGAGGACATGACCTACCTGGCGAAGTTCGAGCGCACCCGCTGGTTTATCAGCCTGTTCCCGCCGCGCCTGCATCCGAAGCAGTTCTACCGAGCGATACAGACCGTGTCCTCTACCATAGAGAACCCGCTGCAGGCACAGTACTACTCGATGCTGCCCTACCAGCTTGGCGATACCGTGCTGAAGTATTCGGTGCGCCCCTGTCCCGGCATGCAGTTCCGCAAGGCAGTAGACCGGGAAGACAGCGACTACCTGACGGTGGAAATGCAGCACAGCCTGGAGCAGGGCGGCGCCTGCTTCGACTTCATGGTGCAACCCCAGGTGCCGGGCAGCTATATGCCCATCGACGACGCTACCGCTATCTGGTCGGAGTCCGATTCGCCCTTCCAGCCCATCGCCCGGCTGACACTGCCGCCGCAGAAGATTGGCGGCTCAGAACAGCGTGCGTTCTGTGAAAACCTGTCGATGAATCCCTGGCACGGTGTTGATGACTGGCGACCGCTGGGCAGCCTCAGCAATGCGCGACGCCTGGTGTACAACGCCGTCTCAAAGTACCGCCACGAGAAAAACCAGGTGCCGAGAGTGGAACCGACCAGTTGGTGCCTGCCGGCTGGCAACAATGACTGCCAGCGGGATGAAGGACTGCTAGAGAGCCACCCGACCTGGCCGCTACCTCGAGTGTTTGACCCGCTCTATCGACCGTTGGAGCCTACGCCGACGACACCTTGACCTGATCGCGCCCCCCTTCCTTGGCGGCGTACATGGCCTGGTCGGCGCGCTTGAGCAGCTGCTCCACTTCCTCCTCGTCGACAAGGTGCGCCAGGCCGATGCTGGTGGTGAAGCTGAGCGGGCCGGTGTCGGTATCCAGGCTAATGGTGCGAACATGATCCCTGAGCCGCTGCGCAGTCTGCACGGCGGCCTCCGGCGCACTGATGAACATCAGCGCAAATTCCTCGCCGCCGAGCCGGCCGAACAGGTCTCGGTCACGAATAAAGCTCATGACCTCCCTGGCAAACGCCTGCAGGGCCCGATCACCCATATCGTGACCATACTGGTCGTTGATGGATTTGAAGTAGTCGATATCCAGCATTACCAGGTTCAGGGACAGGCCGTCGCGGCGGCAGCGGTCAAGCATCTTCTGGCCCTGCAGCATGAAGCTGCGACGATTATTGACGCCGGTGAGGGTATCGGTGCGGGCCTCAATTTCCGCGGCATTCTTGGCCGCCTCCAACTCGCGGGTACGCTCCGCCACCTGCACCTCGAGCATCGCCTTGCTTTCCTGCAGCTGTTCCATCCGCGCCTTTTCAGCCGCCTCCTTGAGACCGCGCAAATCGCGGATACGGATGCCCATGGCCACCAGGATCACCGCCATCTCGCCATAGGACGCGACCGCCGGCCAGTAGTAGTTGGTCATATTGTGCTCGACGAACCCCAGGTCCCTGAGCGCCTGGGTGAACAACCCGATTACCAGGAAGGTCCAGGCTATGGTGAACAGGCCTGCTTCGCGCGCGCCCTGGTACCAGCGCACCAGGCCGGCAATCGAGACTGCCGGATACAACAGCAGCGCCAGGGTAATGGAAATCACCGACAGTGCGGTTTGCTCCGCGACTGCCACCACTACCAGGAAAATGGCGTTGGCCATCTGGAATAGCAGCAGGTAGTCAAAGCGGCGCAGGTGCTCGCGGGTATGCAGGAACTCGCGTGCAAACAACAGGCCCGTGAACAGGCTGAAGGCGCCACCGATGGACATGTAACGCCAGTGAAAGCTGTCGGTGAGCAGGAACTGGTGCGTGAAACCGATGACCGTAAACCATACAGAAATCGAGGCCAGCGCATGCAGGGCGTAGACGAAGAAGAAGCGGCTGCCCGTGGCGACCCCGCTGACGGTGGCGATAAAGGCCATCACCAGGAGGCCCCCGACAATCAGCGCGATGGTCGCAAGCTCGTTGGACTGCGTCATCGCCAACGCCCAGGGCGTAGAGACGCGCAATTCCGGGAACACAAAACCCATCTGGTGCGAGCCGTAGCGCACGTAGAATTCGGCACTGCCGCCAGCCGCGATGGTCACTGGCACCACGAAACGGTGATGGAGCACCGGCCGGTGGCTAAACGGTTCCTCCAGGTTCAGGTCGACCAGCTGGCGAAACGCCCCGCCCTCACGGTCGCGCTGGTAGGCCTGCAGCGTAATCAGCTGATGGTCAATGTACTCGAGCCGCAGCTCTACGGGCGCGGCGCCAGGATTTTGCAGTACAAAGTGACTCCAGAACGCACCGGGGGCCAGCCCGGTGGAACCGCGATCTGGTGGTGGTGCAAACTCACCCGCCTGATAGGCGGTGACTGCATCAAGCTGCGACGCCTTGCCAGTGGGATCGTGCCAGAGTTCGAAATGACCGCCGAGTCGCTTGCCATCTTCGGCGCCCGTAATAACCAGCGGCTCCAGCGCCGACGCGGATGGCGCAAGCAGCGCCAGCACCAGTGCCAGCTGCAACAAGCACAGGCCGCCGATTCGCGTTTTCGGCGCCATCCACCCCCGATGTGAGACCTTTCTCACAATAACCGCTCGCAGATTCTTGCCCTATAGAGTTGTTGGTTTTATTTTTTACGCTCAACGTTAGCCGATTTCCAAGCGCCGCAAAACCCTTATTGTGCAGGGACCAATGAACAGATCACCTCTGCTCCTGTTGCCCCTGCTGGTTTTGCTGGCAGGTTTCGCCCTGTTTATGGTCCAGAGCCCCCCGACACCGGAACAGCCCGACTCAGTGAGTTTCAGCACCATTGACTGGTATGCGGGGCGGGCCCGCATCGCCTACCACGCCGAAGCGGAGATTCGCGCCCACTATCCCGAGACGGTATATGTGGGTTCGCCGGACAGCACCGACGTGCTGTATTTCCTGGAGCTGGATCACGACAATCGCCGGCAGGTGGTCACCGTGCGCGGCACCGACAACCTTGAGAACGCCCTGCAGGACGCGGAGTACCTGCGCGCGGAGGACAGTACCCTTGGCATAGCCGTGCATCGCGGCTTCGACAGCGACACCCGCGCTATCTACGCCGACCTGAAACCGCGCCTCAATCCCGACTATGAAGTGCTGCTGACCGGCCATTCCCTGGGCGCCGCCGTGAGCACGCTGCTGATGATGTATCTGCAGCAGGACGGCTTCCAGGTTGGTCGATCGGTTAATTTTGGCCAGCCCAAGCTGACCAACGAGGCCGGCGCACAAGCCTTCGCATCACTGCCGCTGGTGCGAGTGGTAGACGGCAAGGATGTGGTGCCGCTACTGCCGGCCGACACACTGCTGGATTCTATCGGCGGTATGTACACCCATCTGGGTCGAGAGGTGATCCTGCTGGATGGCCCGTACTATGTTTACCTGGATCGCGCCGAAGTGCAGCGGGACTCCAAGGGGTCGTTCTGGCGCGATCTCGGTGAGGAGAGTCTGGCCGCTCACAAAATAGACCGCTACGTTGCCCGGGTGGAGAGCAAAATCTCCGGGAGCCGGCAGGTCGCCTTCGACGCGCGCGAGCAGTACCTGCAGTCTCCTGAAGGTTAGACACCGGCATAAGGTGATGCGGCACTCGACGTAGTTCCGCCAACAGCCACGCAGCGGGTTGACGGGCGCTGGTCGGCCGGGCCGGTGCTTTCCCGAATGGCTCAACATATACTGGCGCCACCCTCTCAGTTGGACGCAGCATGAAAAAACTCCTGGTTTTCACTCTCGCCCTGGTCGCCCTTGTCAGCCTGCTGCTGGTGCGCGCGCATACCGAGTTTCCCGACCGACAGCTCTACGGCGTTGAACCGCTGCCCGAGCTAGCAGTGGATGCAGAGGCTATGGCGGAGCGGCTGGCAGCGTCCATCCGTATACCGACGATTTCCCATGACGATCGCAGTAACTTCGACGCCGAGGCGTTCCTGGCCTTCCACAGCCTGCTGGAGGAGCGCTTCCCGTTGATTCACCAGGTCGCGACCCGCCAATTGATCAACGACTACAGCCTCGTGTACAGAATCGAAGGACAGCAGGCCGAACTCAAACCCGCACTGTTCATGGGCCACATGGATGTGGTGCCGGTAGACCCCGCCACCGCGGCGGACTGGACACACCCCCCTTTTGGCGGTGTGATCGAGGGCGGCGTAATCTGGGGCCGCGGCGCGATGGATGACAAGCTCACGGTGCTGGCCCTGATGGAAGCCATGGAGATGCTGCTGGCCGCCGGCGAAACCCCGGCTCGCACAGTGTATTTCGCTTTTGGCCACGATGAGGAAGTCGGTGGCAAGGACGGCGCCCGAGAGGCCGCCAGGTACTTCCAGCAGCAGGGTATCAGCTTCGAGTTTGTACTCGATGAGGGCGGCGCCGTCACCGAGGGCATGGTGCCAGGCATCGCCGCACCCGTGGCGATGATCGGCATTGCGGAGAAAGGCTATGTCAACCTGCACCTGACCGTGGATGCCGCGGGTGGCCATTCCTCACAGCCCCCGCCCCACACAGCGGCGGGGATACTGGCAGCCGCCATTGTCAGGGTCGAGGACAATCCCTTCCCGGCGGACCTATCGGCGATGGCGCCCAACTTTGCCTACCTGGGCCACTACTATCCTCTGCCCACCCGCCTGGCGCTGGCAAACACATGGCTCCTGGCGCCACTGGTCGAACAGGTGCTGCTGGGCAGCCGCACCACGGCTGCCAGTATCCGCACCACGACGGCGGTCACCATGCTGGAGGGTAGCTCCAAGTCAAACATCCTGCCCACCCGCGCCACCGCGGTGGTTAACTTTCGCATCCTGCCCGGCGACAGCGTGGCCAGTGTAAAACAGCATATCGAGTCGGCGATTAACGACGAGCGGGTCTCCGTATCGGTGCACATGGCCAATGAGCCGTCGCCGGTATCGTCTACCGAGAGTTTCGGCTTCCGGCTGCTGGAGAGAACCATTCGCGGCAGCGATGGCGCAGTGCTGGTCACCCCTTACCTGGTGCAGGGCGGCACCGACGCCAAGCACTTCGTGGAGCTGTCAGACAGCGTCTATCGATTCATGATGTTTCGGGCGAATCCAGTCACGATGAAGCGGGTGCACGGCGTGGACGAACAGATTTCCATCGAGGACTACGTCGAGGCTGTGCGCTTTTACCACGCCCTGCTGAGCACACTGGCACCTGGCGACCTGGGCTAAGCGGGGTCTGGACGATCGACGGGTGCCTCTGCCTGCAGGTAGTCAACGATGGCATCGACCGCCAGGTCGACGCCCAGTGGGCTCCAGTGCGTGTCATAGCGCTGGAAGATCTGGCGATCGCGGTTTTCGAGGAACAGGTCCAGCAGCAGTATCGACTCTACGCCGCGCTTCTCCAGTTCCGCCTGCAGCCTGGCGAGATAGCGGCGCTGCGACCTGGATACCTGTTCCGAGTACAAGGTCTGTTCGAAGGGCACGGCGACAAACACATAGCGCTTCCCCTGGTCACGCAGCGCCTGACTGCGCGCTGCGATCGCGTCGGCTGCGCTGAGCATCGACTGGCGGGTATGCCGGTAGGGCATGTAGCGCCGCTCGCGTTCACCGGTGACAAGCACCAGCAAATCCCGAAACGCGCGCCGTATTGTCCTGCCCGCTATATGCGTCAGCAGATAACGCTGGGGGGCGACCTCGCGCAGGGCCTCCCAGCGACTGAATTCATTGCTGACCCTGGGGCGATAGGGTTCGTCGGCGCGGTAACCGTAGTCAGCAAAAACGCTGCCTGCCACCAGGGGCTCGCCACGCACATCGACGACCAGTTCGGCGTCCCGGAGCTCAGGTTTCTTCAGGGTGTTGACCAGCGCACTCCTGCCGCCATTGAATACCGGCGTGCCGAGCTTTTCCGCCAGCCGCCAGGGCAAGGTCTCGCTGTCGCTGAGGCCACTGCCAAACACCAGTGAATCGCCGGAGATCACAATCGGGTAGCGGTCACTGGAGATGGGAACGGTGCGATAGCCTTCGGCATCGGTTGTGACGTCCGTGTAGTGCCGCCCCTGGTAGAAGAAAAGGTTCTGCCGGCTAAGGTCAGCGGACTGCGCCCGATGCCAACTGGTGTCGTAGGCCTCAAAGCGATACGCCAGTTCGTAGAAATACTCCCAGGGCCGGTAGTAGAAGCCCCGCGGTTCCCACAGGAATACCGCAATACCGGCTGCGTTCACCAGCGCCACCAGGCCCAGCAGACCCAGGAATCCCCGCAGGTAACTGCGCTGTGGCTGTCGTGCTGTAGGATGGGATTCCGTCATAGCCTAGAACTGGAAGTAAATGAACTCCTGCACGTCCGCCGCCATATAGTGCAGCACCACCAGCAGCAAAACAGCCATGGCGATGGCCCAGCGCCCGTCGGGTTGCCAGAGCAGGCGTGAG
>JANQIO010000081.1 GCA_028282105.1 Halieaceae bacterium
GCCAGATTCGAACTGGCGACCTCTACCATGTCAAGGTAGCGCTCTAACCAACTGAGCTATGGTCCTGTTGTTCAGGGCTGGCGATTATATAGATCAGGCCTCGTTTAGAAAAGCCTGCTGCTTGATTTCCGTCATCTCGTCGCGGAGGCGTGCGGCTTCCTCGAATTCGAGGTTCTTGGCGGCTTCCAGCATCTGGTCTTCCATCTGCTTGAGCTTGCGGGCCAGGGCTTCCGGCGAGAGGTTGACGACCTCGGCGGCGTAGGCGGCGCGGTCTTCGGCCACCTTGCGGTCGCGGCCGCGTTGGCGGGCCTTGCCGCGGCCACCGGGGGCGTAAGCGCCTTCCATGATGTCCTTGATGGCTTTCTGGATGCCTTTGGGCGTGATGCCGTGTTCCTCGTTGTAGGTGACCTGCTTGCTGCGGCGGCGCTCGGTTTCCTCGATGGCGCGCTCCATGCTGCCGGTGACGTCGTCGCCGTAGAGGATGGCGCGACCGTTAAGGTTGCGGGCGGCGCGGCCAATGGTCTGGATCAGCGAGCGGTCTGAGCGCAGGAAGCCTTCCTTGTCGGCATCGAGAATCGCCACCAGCGAGACCTCGGGCATATCCAGGCCCTCGCGCAGCAGATTGATGCCCACCAGCACGTCGAACTCGCCGAGGCGCAGGTCGCGGATGATCTCCACCCGCTCCACCGTGTCGATGTCCGAGTGCAGGTAGCGCACCTTCACATCGTGGTCGCCCAGGTACTCCGTCAAGTCTTCCGCCATACGTTTGGTAAGCGTGGTCACCAGCACCCGGTCGCCCTTTGCCACGGTTTCCCGGATCTCCGAGAGCAGGTCATCCACCTGGGTGCTGGCCGGTCGTACCTCGACGACCGGATCGACCAGGCCGGTGGGACGCACCACCTGGTCTACCGTGCGGCCGGCATGCTCCAGTTCATAGGGGCCCGGCGTGGCGGACACGAAAATGGCCTGGGGCACCATGCTCTCCCACTCTTCGAAGCGCAGCGGGCGATTGTCCAGCGCCGAGGGCAACCTGAAGCCGTACTCCACCAGCGTTTCCTTGCGGGCCCGGTCGCCGCGGTACATGCCACCGATCTGCGGCACCGACACGTGGGATTCGTCCACCACCACCAGGGCATCACCAGGCAGGTAATCGAACAGCGTCGGCGGCGGCTGGCCGGGATCGCGACCTGACAGATAGCGGGAGTAATTCTCCACACCCTGGCAGTAGCCCAGCTCGCGCATCATCTCCACATCATAGCGGGTGCGCTGCTCCAGGCGCTGGGCCTCCAGCAGCTTGTTGTTTTCCTTGAGCTGCTTGAGGCGAACCTCCAGCTCTTCCTCGATATGCACCACCGCGTCCAGCACCCGGTCGCGGGTAGTGACGTAGTGTGTCTTGGGGAAGATGGTCACCCGCGGGATATCCCGCTCCACCGCGCCGGTGAGCGGATCGAAGATGCTGATCTTCTCCACTTCCTCATCGAACAGCTCCACCCGGATGCCGTCTTTCTCGGCATCCGCCGGGAAGATATCGACCACATCACCGCGCACCCGGTAGGTGCCGCGCTTGAAGTCCATATCATTGCGGGTGTACTGCAGCTCGGCGAGCTGGCGCAGGATGCCGCGCTGGTCAATCTGCTCGCCGCGGGAGATATGCAGCACCATGCGGAAATAGGATTCCGGGTCCCCCAGGCCGTAGATGGCGGATACGGTGGCCACCACCAGGCAGTCGGAGCGCTCCAGCAGGGCCTTGGTGGCAGACAGCCGCATCTGCTCGACGTGGTCGTTGATGGAGGCGTCCTTCTCGATATAGGTATCGGACGACGGCACGTAGGCCTCGGGCTGGTAGTAGTCGTAGTAGGACACGAAGTACTCCACCGCATTGTTGGGGAAGAACTCCTTGAACTCGCCGTAGAGCTGGGCCGCCAGGGTCTTGTTGGGGGCCATTACAATGGTGGGCCGCTGCAGTTCCTGCACCACGTTGGCCACGGTGAAGGTCTTGCCGGAACCGGTCACCCCCAGCAGGATCTGCGAGGCCAGGCCCGCCTGCACACCCTCTACCAGTTGGGCAATGGCCTGGGGCTGGTCGCCGGTGGGCTGGTATTCGGAGACGACTTCAAAAGGCTTGGCCATGGCAAATCGGAGGTTGGTCGCGGAAACCCACCATTATCGGCGATTTGGCCGCCGATGGCATGCCCGAATCAGATATTACTGCCCTGGCTGTCGCGGCCGGCGCCGAGATCGGCGCTGCTCATGATGATGTCCTGGTAGCTGCCGCCGGCGGGAATCATCGGGTAGACGTTTTCCTCGGCTTCGACAATCACATCCAGCACATAGGGCTCCGCCGGGTCGGCCAGCATGCGCTGGTAGGCGGCCTCCAGGTCCTGCGGCCGGCTCACCCGCTCACCCTTCACGCGATAGCCCGCGGCGATGGTGGGGAAATCCGGGTAGATATCCGGCTCCCCCGCGGCCTTCACCGCCATCGGGTCGGCCATGCCGGAATCGGCCCGGTGGCCATCGTAGATCATGTCCTGCCACTGGCGCACCATGCCCAGCCACTGGTTGTTGATCACCACCACCTTCACACCAATGCCGTAGCGGCGGCAGGTCGCCAGTTCCTGCACGGTCATATTGAGGGAGCCGTCGCCGTCGATATCGATCACCAGGCGCTCCGGACAGGCCACCTTGGCGCCGATGGCCGCCGGCAGGCCGTAACCCATGGTGCCAAAGCCGGAACTGGACAGGAACGAGCGGGTGCGGGCGCTGCGGTAGTGCTGCATGGCCCACATCTGGTGCTGCCCTACTCCCAGGCTGACAATGGCCTCGCCGCTGGTCATATCGCTGAGCAGGCGAATCGCGTACTGGGGGCTGATGGCGGCCTTCTCGGGAATCTCGAAGGGGAATGATTCGCGCAGCCGGGCCAGGTAATCGAGCCAGCCTTCATGGCCAGCGCAGCTCGCACAGTCGATCAGCTGGGACAGCGCCGGCCGGATATCGGCGCAGATCGGCAGGGTCACCAACTTGTTCTTGTTGAGCTCGTTGCGATCGATATCGATATGAATGATCTTGCCGTCGGCGATAAAGCGATCGACGTTGCCCGTGACCCGGTCGTCGAAGCGCACGCCGATTGCCAGCACCAGGTCGGCCTCGTTGACCGCCACATTGGCATATTTGGAGCCGTGCATACCCAGGCAGTGCAGGGCCAGGGCATGGTCGGGCGGGAATATGCCGTGCCCCATCACCGTGGTGGCCACCGGGCACTGCAGCTTTTCCGCCAGCGCCACCAGCAGCTCGGGGCAATCTGCCGAGACGATGCCCCCGCCGGCATAGATGACCGGACGCTGCGCTTCGGACAGCAGGCGGCAGGCCTCCTCGAGCTGGTTGGC